>JBILLI010000007.1:0-29798 GCA_044376155.1 Polyangiales bacterium | reverse complement strand
CGCCTCGCCGCGGTGCCCCTCCAGGCGCGCGTGGACCTCGTGCGCCTCGACGACGGATCCTTCGCCCTCATGGAGCTCGAGGCCGTGGAGCCCTCGCTGTATTTCCGCACGCACCCCGCCGCGGCCGACAACTTCGCCGACGCCCTCGCGCGCTGGCGTCGCGGGCGATAGTCGCTCCGTGCGCGCTCCTCCCACGCTCACCCGCGTCGACGCCGTCACGCTGCTCGGCGCGATCTCCCCAGCGCAGCACGTCGACCGCGCCCGCGACGGCCGCCGCGCGTGCGTCGCCGACGCCGACGGCGCCTGGGTGCTCGACCTGCCCGAGGCGCGCGTCGTCACCGCGGTCGCTGTGCCCGAGGGCGTTCTCTCGCAGCGCGTTCTCGACGACGAACGGCTGCTCGTGCACGACGGCGCGGGCGCCCTGCGGGTCTTCGCGCTGCCCGACGGCGGCGAGGTCGCCCGCGTTCGCGCCCCGACCGGACGCGCCGCCCACGCCCATGCCGCGCACGCGCTGGCGATGCCCGGGGGCGGGGAGCTCGCGCTGCGCGGGGGGGAGATCGAGGTCGCCCTCGCCGGACCGCTGTACGTCCTCGTCGACCTGCGCACCGGCGCGTGTCGCGACGTCTCGGCGCAGCGGGTCGCCGACGCGTTGATGCACCACCCCGGTCAGCGCCTCGCGTTCGCTCACCGACCCGACGGTGACCTCGACCCGTGGCCCGAGTTCTCCCCCGACGGGGAGCGTCTCGCGCTGGCCCTCACGCTGCCCCCGCGACTCGACCACGCCGACGAGTTCCTCGACTGGACCCACGCGCTCACCCTGGACGTCGACGACCCTGATGCAACGATGCATGTCTGGCCCTGCGCCCTGGAGGGCTACACGATGTGCTGGCGGGGCGCCGACGAACTCGGGGGGTACGTGCCCGTTCGCACGGGTCCGCGGCCCTACGACCTGTGCCCCTTCGCGATCCGTCGAGGGTCGCGCGACGCGCCCGCGTGCACGTGGCACCCGACCGCGCCGTTCACCGTGCGCGACGGGGTCGTGGCCCTGGGCTTCACCCTCGACGACGGGGCGATGCTCGCGGCGTTCTCGGGTCCGGGCCGCGCGGTGACCCTCGCGCGCGACCTCGCGGGGGTCGTCGTCACCCGGGACCACCTCGCGGCGGTGCCGCCCGCTGCGCTCGATGAGACCCGACCGGTGCTCATCCACGCGTGGTCCGATGGCGGCGTGGCGCTCGCGCTGCCGCGCCCGAACGGCGACACCGGGCTCGTCGTGCGGGGGCGTGAGGTCGCGACGATCCCCGCGGTCTACGGGTCGCCGCAGGCGATGCACGTGCCCGACCGCGGGGTGGATCTGGTCTCGTTCACCGAGAGCCCGCACCGCATCGTGCGCGGGGTGTGGCTCCCTCCCTGAGCTCAGCGCAGCGTCGGAGTCTCCAGCGGGCGCATGGTGACCGGCACCACGATCACCGAGCGCCGGCCGCTGTTGCGAAAGTGCAGCGCCCGCATCGCGGTCGACATGCACTCGCCCGCGGGGCGCACGGTCTCGGTGACGTCGAGCATCGCCACGTCGGCCACGGCGCCGTCGGGGGTCACGGTGAGCTCGAAGCGCGCGCGTCCCTCGGCGCGTCGCGTCGCGCGCTCGCGCAGCATCGGGGCGTAGCAATTCAACATCGGGCGCAGCAGCGGCGCGGCCACGGCGCGCACCTCGTCGGCCGTGAGGTCCCCCGAGCCCGCGCCCACGAGGGTGGCCACCGACTGCTCCGCGGGGAAGGTCATGCGCGGGAAGAGCACCACCTCGGGCACCTCCACCCGCAGCACGGGGTTCTCGAACTCAAAGGGCCACTCGATGGCGAGGGCCCGGGTCACCCGCTCCACCTGCAGCGGGCGGATGATCTGCAGCACACACTCCCGCGTCTGTCGCAGGGGCGCCGCGTCGGTCTGCGCCTGCGCGTCGGAGACGAGCCCCGTGGTCTCCACGGTGAAGCGGAAGGTGATGCGCCCCGCGGCGTCGGGCGAGGCCGGGAGCACGCGCTCGTAGCACTCCTGAATGTCACCACGGCGCAGGAGCACCGCGGCGCGCACGCGACCCTCGGCGCTCTCGGTGTCGATCGCCTCGGTGCTCGCGTTGGAGCCGCGGCGCACGCGCAGCGCGGGCACGGCCACGGTCTGCGGCGGCTCGGGGGGCGGCGGCGGGGGCAGGCGCGGCGCGCCACAGGCGCCGAGGCAGAGGGCGGCGAGGAGAGCGTGCGGGGTGCGGTCCATCACGGCGCGGCAGTGTATCCCGGTCGCCGTGAGAGAAACTAGAACGTCGCCACGGCGCCGAGGTGGAACGCGAATTCCTCCGACGGCGCGTTGCGCAGGCCCCACCACTGGTAGTGCTGCGCCGAGGCCTTGAGGCGATACCCGCGCTCCAGGGTGACCTGGGTGCCGAGGGTCCAGCGCGAGACCCCGGCGTCGAAGTCGAGCACCGACCCGGTGCCCACGTTGCCCATGCGGCGCATGCCGTCCCAGCGCAGCAGCACGTCGAGGTTGGGCAGCACGCGCTGCTCGACCTCGACGTACCACCCGTCGCGGGTGTGAAAGGTGCGCGTGGGGTCGTCGGGCAGCCCGCTCACCGCGAAGGCGAAGCGGGTGGGATCCGTCGCGTCCATTTCGGTGCGGCGAATGAGGTACTCCGCGCGGATGTTCGTGCTCGGCAGGCGGAGGAAGAAGTCGCCGCCCACCACGAGGTACTGCAGCCGCCCCGCGGGGTCGTAGCGACCGTAGAGGGCCGACGCGCCGAGGGAGAGGTCCACCCGGTCGGCGAGGCGCGCGGTGACGCCCACGCGGCCGCCCACCGAGGGCTCGGAGTTGTTGTCGACCATGAGCTGCCCGCTGCTGGTGCGCATGACGCTGAAGTCGACGTCCTGCGCGTTGGTGCTCAGCGCGCGCAGGCCGGTGACCGCGTGGGCGGCGTAGGCGAGCTGGATGCGCGAGCCGATCATGGCCGAGCCCCACACCTCGATGCCGTTGTCGACGTAGGGCGAGGGGAGCACCGAGCGGCCGAAGTCGAAGAACCTCAACATGCGCCCCATGTCGTAGGGCAGGGGCTTGTCGCTGAGCCGGTGGTTGCCGGGGTCGTGCCGGAGGTTGAACTCGCCGAAGGTCGGGGTGAAGCGCCCGACGCGCACGTTGAACGCGTCGCTGAGGCGAAAGTCGACGTAGCCCATGCCCGCCTCGAAGCCGTGGCAGCCGAAGCAGGCCTTCACGTTGGCGGTGGTGTGGCGGCCGATGTCGGCGGCGACCTTGATCGAGAGCTCCTGGGTGAAGCCGTCGATGACGAAGCTCGAGGGCCGCGGGTCGCGGTTCGCGAAGGGGGTGAAGAGGTAGTCGAGCTGCAGGGTGCCCGCGAAGTTGAAGTCCACGGCGCGCGCGGCGAAGGGCGCGAGGGTGCCGGCGGCGACGAGGGCGAGGGGCGTCCAGCGGGCCTTCATCGCGGGCCCCCGTCGCGGGCTTCGTCGTGGAACCAGACGAGAAAGCCCACGATGCGCTGGCCCTCCTCGGCGGTGATCATGGCGCCGGGCTGACGGCGCATGCGCTCGACGTAGTTCACCCAGTGGGCGCGGTCGTGCACCCGCGCCGACAGCGAGCGGGAGATGGAGTGGCAGCGGGTGCAGCGGTCGGCGAAGAGCTCGTAGTCGGCGCGCATCGCGGGGGGCACGGCGTTGGGGTCGAGGCCCTCGCCGCGCTGCGCGGCGGCGCACCCCAGGGCCAGCAGCAGCGTCGCGACGGTCCCTCGCACGGGGGGGACGAGGCCACGGCCGGGGCGTGAAGACAAGAGTTCGGTCATCCGCGCAGGGCCTTCACCACGCGCAGGAAGTTCCCGCCGAGGATCTTCTTCACCCGGGTGTCGGACCATCCCTGGCGGAGCATGGCGTCGACGAGGCGGGGGAGCTCGAGGCAGGTGGGCATGTCGCGGGGGGTGACGATCATCCCGTCCCAGTCCGAGCCGAGGGAGGCGAAGTCTTCGCCCACGGTGTCGCAGATGTGCCCGAGGTGCCGCACGATGGACGCGAAGCGCCCGTGAAAGAGGGGATCGCCGAGGAACTCGCTCTGGTAGATCACCCCCACGGTGCCGCCGAGGTCGGCGACGGCGCGGAGCTGCGCGTCGGTGATGTTCCGCCAGTGGGGGGTGGCCCCGTCGAGGCCGGTGTGGGTGACCATCACGGGCTGCGAGCGGTCGTGCACCTCGAGGGCTTCGAAGAACGCGCGGCGGGAGATGTGCGCGAGGTCGACGCAGATCTTTCGCGCGTTGAGCGCGCGAACGTACGCCCTCCCACGATCGCTCAGCGGGAGGTTGCCCCCCTGCGGCGCGCTGGTGCCGCCGAGCGCCGAGTTCGTGAGGTGCACCAGGGTCACCCGCAGGATCCAGTCGCCCGCGCGGTCGAGGGCGCCGCCCTCGGGGTCGACGTCGAGCGCGTTGCCGCCCTGAATCCCCAGGAACGCGGCGTGTTTGCCCTGCGCGCGGGCGGCCTCGTACTCCGCGACGGTGCGCACCACGGCGACGTCGTCGGGCGCGCGGGCGAGCTCAGCGCGCAGGGCGTCGAGGTTGCGCGAGAAGGCCTCGGCGCGGCCCTGCGGGGTGCGCCAGGGGTTCGTGGTGATCACCCAGATCGCGCCGCTGACCTGCGCCTCGCGGATGCGCGGGAGGTCCACCTGCCGCGCGAAGGCGGCGTTCAGCGGGCCCGGGGTGTGCCGTCGGGTGAGGTCGTAGCCCGCCATGCGCTTCCACAAGAAGCTGTCGACGTGCAGGTCGATGACCTCGCTCTCCAGGTAGAGCGACACGGCCTCGGTCGACACGCCCAGGGCGCGCGCCCACGCCGCGGGGTCGCTGCGATGATCGGTGAACGCCAGCTTCGTCACGGCCGGGAGACTATCCCCGAACCGCCCCGCGGTGGGACTCGCGGACGGGGCCCCGCGCGGATCCGCCGCGAAGTCGTGTCGCCCGCGGCAGTGGTGTAGGCTCCGCGGGCGATGGGAACACGCACCGCGGCCGCACGGCTGATCACCTGGAGCATGATCGTCCTCACGGCGCAGGCCTCGGCGCAGCCACGGCGACGCCCCACCCCCCCTGACGGCACCGTCACCACGGGACCCAACCCCACGGTGCTGCTCCAGCAGGCCGAGGCGCGGCGGCACTTTCAGACGGGCACGCAGCACTACCAGGCGGGGCGCTTCAGCGAGGCCATCGAGGAGTTTCGCCTCGCGTACAACCTCTACGCGTCGCCCACGATCCTCTTCAACATGGCCCAGGCGTACCGCAGCGACGGGCAGCTCGTGAACGCGGTGCAGACCTTTCGGCGCTACCTCGAAGACGCCACCGGGCAGATCACCGACGCGCAGCGCGCCGAGGTCGAGGGGGTGATCCGCGAGGTCGAGAGCACCCGCGCGGTGCTGTCGTTCGAGGTCGAGCCCGCGGGGGTGACGGTGACCCTCGACGGGCGCGAGCTCGGCACCACGCCCCTGCCGCGCGGCGTCGAGGTGATGCCCGGCGAGCACAACATCACCCTGCGGCTCACCGACCACGACCCCCACGACGAGCGCATCACCGTGCTCGCCCACGAGCGCAGGCTCTACCAGTACCTCCTCGCGCCGGTGGAGCGAAACGCGCGCATCTCCATCACCACGCAGCCCGCGCACGCCGCGATCCGCTTCGACGGCGTGGAGGTCAACCGCGGGACCTACTCCGACCGCATCCGTCCGGGCGAGCACGAGGTGCAGGTCGAGGCCGAGGGCTACCTCCCCGAGACCCGGCGCATCACCGTGGGCGTGCTGCGCAGCGACGCCATTCAGATCACCCTGCAGCCCAGGCCCCGGAGCATCGTCTCGCAGTGGTGGTTCTGGACCGCCATCGGCGGCGCCGTGGCCGCGGGCGTGGTGCTGGGCATCGTGCTGAACCCCTCGCTGCCCGCGCCCATCGCGGGCAACGGCGACCCCGCCGTGGTCAACACCCCCTTCCGCTTCTGACCATGGCCGCCCCCACGGACCGCGACGCTGACCTCCTCGCCGCCGAGCGCGACCTCTACCTCCGCCTGCTTGACCTCGGCGACCACGACGACATCGCCGCGTTCCTCGACGACGCCCTCGCCCTCGTGGTCGAAGCCGTCGGCGCGCAGCGGGCCTACCTCGCCCTCGACCCGGCCTCCCCCGAGGCGCCCGTTTACTCCGCCGCCCGGGGCTACGCCGAGGGCGACCTCCCTACGGTGCGCCGCGAGATCTCGTCGGGCGTGCTCGCCGAGGCGCTGCGCACCGGGCGCACGGTGACCACCGCCAGCGCCCTCGACGACCCGCGCTTTCAGGCCAACGCCAGCGTGCAGGCCAACCGCATCCAGGCCGTGCTCTGCGCGCCCATCGGCGGGGCCACGGCCATCGGCGCGCTGTACCTCCAGGGCCGCGCGGCGCCCGGTCCCTTCAACGCCCGCGAGCGGCAGCTCGCCGAGGCCTTCGCGAAGCGCGTGGCGCCCCTCGCCCAACGGCTCCACAAGGCCGCCCCGGCGAAGCCCGTGGACCACACCGCCGACCTCCGCGCGCGGCTCACCCTCGACGGCATCGTGGGCGGCTCCCGGGCCCTCGCCGACACCCTGCGGCACGTCTCCGTGGCCGCGCCGGTGGACATCCCCGTGCTTATCGTGGGCGAGAGCGGCACGGGCAAGACCGAGATCGCCCGGGCGCTGCACGCGAACTCCCGGCGCGCGCGGGCGCCCTTCGTCGAGATCAACTGCGCGGCGCTGCCCGACACCCTGCTCGAGGCCGAGCTCTTCGGCGCGGAGAAGGGCGCGCACAGCACCGCCACCCGGCGCATGCCCGGCAAGATCGCCGCGGCGCAGGGCGGCACGCTCTTTCTCGACGAGATCGGCGAGCTGCCGCTGTCGTCGCAGCCGAAGCTCCTGCAGTTTCTGCAGTCGAAGACCTACTGGCCGTTGGGGAGCGAACGACCCATGGAGGCCGACGTGCGGGTGGTCGCGGCGACCAACGCCGACCTCGACGCGGCGGTGAAATCCAAGCGCTTTCGCGAGGACCTGTACTACCGCCTCGACGTGCTCAAGGTGCGCGTCGCGCCGCTGCGGGAGCGGGTCGAGGACATCCCCGCCATCGCCGCCCACGTGGCGCGGGTGCAGGGGGCTGCGATGGGCCGGGCCCTGGGGCTCTCCCGCGCGGCGGTGAGCGCGCTGCGCGGCGCGGAGTGGCCGGGCAACGTGCGGCAGCTCGCGGCGACGGTGCAGCGGGGGATCGCCTTCGCGATGGGCGAGGGGTCGCCGGAGATCGAGCCGCGGCACTTGTTCCCCGACGCGGCGCCCGAGGTCACCGAGGGGATGGGGGCGCTGACGTGGCAGGAGTCTACGCGGCGGTTTCAGCGGCGGCTGCTCGAAGACACCCTGGCGCAGTGCGGGGGCAACGTCAGCGAGGCCGCGCGGCGGCTGGAGCTCGCCCGCTCGCACCTGCACGAACTCCTGCGGGCGCACGGGCTGGTGCGCGCGAAGGGCTGATCTCGGCCTATCCCAGGTTGAAGCGCTGGAGCTTGAGCCAGAGGGTGGAGCGCGACACCCCGAGGAGCTCCGCGGCGCGGCTGCGGTTGCCCTCGCAGAGGGCGAGCACGGCGGTGATGTGGGCGCGCTCGGCGCGGTCCTGGGCCTCGCGGGCGACGGCGTCGAGGCGCAGCGGCGCGCCGTCGGGGCCGAGGCGGATCGCGGGGGCGGGGCCCGAGCCGTCGGCGGCGCGCGGGTGCGTCGGGAGCAGCGCGCAGCGCGCGAGGTCGGCGCGGGTGACCGTGGCGTCGTCGCAGAGGATCGCGAGGCGCTCGACCACGTTGCGCAGCTCGCGCACGTTGCCGGGCCAGGGGGCCTCGGCGAGGGCGACGAGGGCGTCGGCGTCGAAGTCCACGGGGCCGCGCCGGAGCTGCTTGCGGGTCACCGCGAGGAGGTGCCGCGCGAGCAGGGGGATGTCCTCGCGGCGCTCCCGCAGCGGGGGCACGTGCACGATCATCGCGGAGAGGCGGAAATAGAGGTCCGCGCGGAGGCGGCCCTCGGCCACGGCCTGCTGCGGCTCGCGGTTGGTGGCGGCGACGATGCGCACGTCGGCGTGCGACTCCCGCGACGCGCCGACGGGGTAGTACCGGTGGGTCTCGATGGCGCGCAGGAGCTTGACCTGCATCTCGGGGCGCATCTCGGCGATCTCGTCGAGGAGCAGGGTGCCGCCGTCGGCCGAGGCGAAGTGCCCGCGGCGGTCGCGGCGCGCGTCGGTGTAGGCCCCGCGGGTGGCGCCGAAGAGCTCGGCCTCCATCATCGAGTCGGGGATCGCGGCGACGTTGATCCGCACGAAGGGGCCGCTGCGCGGGGAGCGTCGGTGGAGGTGGGCGGCGAGCACCTCCTTGCCCGCGCCGCTCTCGCCCACGAAGAGCACCGAGGTCTGCCCGCCGAGGGCCACGCGCTCGACCACCGAGAGGGCCTCGCGCATCGGGGTCGACACGGTGGTGGCCCAGGGGTCGGGGTCGCCCACGGCGTCGAGGGCGTCGCGCTCCAGGCGGTCGACCCGCTGCCGCAGCCGCGCGGTCTCCACCGCCCGCCGCAGGACCATCTGCAGCGTGCGCAGGGTGAGCGGCTTGGTGACGTAGTCCGCGGCGCCCGCGCGCATCGCCTGCACCGCCGTGGCGAGGTCGCGGTTGCCCGTCACCACGATCATCGGCGGCGCGTCGTCGCGCAGGGTCTCGATGAGCTCCAGGCCGCTCATCCCCGGGAGATCGAGGTCGACGAGCGCGACGTCGAAGACCTCTCGCCGAAGCTGCGTCTGCGCCTCCTCGGCCGTGCGCGCCACCGCGGCGCTGTGCCCCTCGCCCAGGAGGTACCGCCGAAGCGTATCCGCGGCGTCGGGGTCGTCTTCAACGAGGAGGATCGAGAGCACGGGGCGGGGCGAGTATGGTGGGTCCGCCCTCCCTCGCGCGTCAATGACACGAATCGCGGTGTGCCCCGATGGAACGCTGGGGATGATCGACTTGCATCAAGATCAAGTTGATGCGAGGGTTGCGGGCGCAGGAGGCGATGCTCGTTGATGCGACGCGGTCAAGTCACGGTGCCGAGCGCGGGGATCGATGGGGCCCGTCTGCGCGAGCGGCGGTCGGAGCTGGGGATGACCCAGGCCGAGCTCTCGCGCCGCAGCGGGATCTCCCAGGAGGCCATCTCGCGCATCGAGAACGGGCGCATTCGGGGGCTCATGCAGCCCACGCAAGACGCCCTGGCGGCGGCCCTGGAGTCGTCGGTGGCGTGGCTGCGCGGGGGCGAGGCCGAGACCGAAGACGCCCCCGAGCCCGTGCCCGCGCCGGAGCTCGAGCTGGTGCTCGACGAGGACGACCCCCTGGTGGGCGCGGTGGGGCAGGCGTTCAACCCCGCGCGTCACACCATGCTCGACTCCTTCGCGGTGCTGCGCACGCTGCGGGTCACCGACCGTCGGCTGGTCGAGGGTGACCTCCTGGCCGCGGCCCGACGCTGGCTCGACGCGGCGGCGAGCCTGCGGCGAGAGGGCATCGCGGTGAGCCCCGAGAGCCTGCTGCTACGGCTCACGGTGGGGATGAGCCCCCGGGCCCGGGAGGGCGCCGAGGCGCGCGCGACGGACTGGGCCGAGCAGGCCCGCGCGGCGTCAGAGCGGCACGACGAGCCCGCGCCCCGCCCGAGCGCGAAGAAGCGGCGCTGAGGGGAGGACGTCGGTGCACCCGTACGAGCACGAAGGCGCGTCGTGGAAGCTCCTGCAGGAGGTCGGGCTCGACGGCCCGGTGGCGCCCGAGATCCTCGCGGTGGTCCACCGCCTGGGCCTCGCGCTGGTGCCCGGGACCTCGCCCTGCCTCCACGGGGTGCTCTGGGAAGACGCCCGGCGCGTGTACTTCGACGACCGCCTCCCGCGGGTGCAGGCGCTGTACAGCATTGCCCACGAGGTCGGCCACCACGCCGCGCGGCGCTGGAGCGCCACCGGGCGCCACGGCGAGCCCGACGCTGACGCCCTCGCCGACGGGCTGCAGATGCCCGGCGTGGGCTTTCGTCGGCTGGTGCGCGCGGTGGGCTGGGACGCGTCGGAGTGGCAGCACGCCTACCCCGACGTCGCCCCCTCGCGGGTCTTTCGCCGGGCCGCGCAGGTGCTGGAGGGCGTGGTGGTGCTGCGCGTGGGCGGTCGTCGGGAGGTTCACCGCCACGAGGGCTTCGACGGCGTCGACGCGCTGCGCGACCAGGGTGCCCTGGAGCGCGCGCTCTACGACGAGGTGCGGGCCACAGGCGCGCCCGTGTGCGACCGCAGCGGGGTGAGCGCGTGGCCCTTTCGCGACCCGGGCGGGCGCGCGGGGGTGGTGATCCTCGGGGAGCTCACCGCGTGGCTGCCGCGGTGCGCGTAGCTCAGCGCATGACCACGAAGGTCTGCTGGTTGAGCGCCACGAGCTCGCCCGCGGGGGTCCAGAGCTCGCGGAACTCCACCGAGTAGCCCTCGTCGAGCACCGGCGCCGCGGCGCGGTAGCACAAGGGCTCGTCGGTGGTCGTGGGTGCTCCCACGATCTGCATCGAGAACGCGATGGTGGCCGTGGCCCGGGGCGCCTCGGCGCGCACCAGCAGCGCGGGCCAGAACGCGTCGGCGAGGGCGGCGATGTAGCCCGCGTCGCGCACCGCCGCGGGCGCCCGGGGGCGCACCCACCCCTGCACCGTCGCGTCGTCGGCCGCGCTGTAGGGGAAGGGCGGCAGCGCGCGGTACTCGAAGGCCCGCGCGAAGACCGGGGTCACGCCCTCGATGAAGGGCACCACCGGGGCGTCTTGCCAGCGCGCGTCGGGGGGCGTGAGGGTCACCCAGCGGGGGGTGATGGGGCGGGCCGCGCCGAGCACGGCGACGAGCTGCGCGACGACCTCTGCCCCCTGGGTCATGGTGGCGCGCCAGGTCGAGACGTTGGCGCCCCGACGAAGGGGCTCCACGGTGATCTCGGCGAGGCCTGGGAGCACGGGCGCGGGGATCTCTCCCGTGACCGAGCGCACGCGGCGGGCGGGGTCGGGCTCGGCGCGGGTCACCGCCCGCAACATCGCGCCGAGGACCAGTCCCCCGAAGGCGCCGCGGCCCTGGGCCCAGCCCTCGGGCACCGCGAGCGCATAGCGTCCGTCGGCGAGGGGGGAGACGTCGAGGGCGCGGTCGAGGGAGTCGGGGTCGTTCATCGCGGGTGTGTGGGGCGGCGGGAGACGGGCGGTCAACCCCGGGGGAGGGCGTCGCGGTAGATCCGCGCGGTGATGCCCGAGATGACGGTGCGCGGCACGAAGCGCAGCACGACGTCGTTGAGCACGTTGAGCGCGCCGGGGATCACGAAGCGGTCGCGGGTGACCATGCCCCGCACGGCGTGGCGGGCGCACTCGTCGGCGTCCATCATCCCGACGTCGCCCTTCTTGAACTTGCGCGCGGTGCCGCTGCGCTCGCCCATCTCCGTGGCGATGCCGCCGGGGACGAACACCGTGAGCGACACCCCGGTGCCCTTGAGCTCCTCGCTCACCGCGAGGCCGTAGTTGTTCAAGAACGCCTTGGTGCCCGAGTACGCGGCCTGGTACGTCGTGGGCACGGTGCCCGCCACGCTCGACACGATCATCACCGCGCCGTCGCCCCGCGGGACCATGAGCTTGAGGTAGCGCTGCGTGAGCGCCACCACGCTGGTCACGTTGGTGGCGAGCATCTGGGTGAACGCGGCCTCGTCGAGGTCCAGCGCAGGGCCGAAGTAGGTCACGCCGGCGTTGAGGATCGCCGCGGCCACGTCGAGGTCGCGGGTCGACTCCTCGAAGGCGCGCTGCACGTCCTCGGGCCGGGTCATGTCCGCGGCGACGCAGCGCACGTCGACCCCGTGGGCGGCGGTGAGCTCTGCGGCGAGGGCCTCGAGGCGGTCCTTGCGGCGGGCGACCAGCACGAGGTGCCCCTTGTGGTCGCGGGCGACGTGGCGCGCGATCTCCATGCCGAGACCGGCCGAGGCGCCGGTGACCACGGTGTACCTGCCCGCGAGGGAGTGCTTCATGGCGCTGCGCGTATACGGGTTCCCCCGCGCGGTCAACGCCCGGTCACACCCCGAGGCCGCGGCGAAGGTCGGCCACGTCGCGGGACTCGTCCGCCGCGAGCTCCATCGCCTCGTCGTCGAGGTCACCCCGCAGGGCCGACGTCACGGCCTCGCGCAGGGCGGGGTCGGCGCAGGCGTCGACCGCCACGCGCACGCGGGTGAGCGCGTCCGTCGGGTCGTGTGAGGAGAGGGCCACGGCCGCGGCGATGCGGCGCTCGGCCGACGCGCTCGGGTCCGCGAGCACCGCCTGCAGCTCCGCGTCGCCGAGCCCGCTGGTCCGATAGCCCGAGGTCCCTTGCAGCGCGCGCAGGGCCTCGCGCCACTCGCGCACGCTGCGCCCGTTGCGGTCGAGCAGCGCCAGGGTCGCGTTGCCCCCCTGCGCCCGGGCGCGCTCGGCGGCGCCGCGGATGCGCTCCACGACCATGTCGTCACGCGCCGCGTCGCGGCTCGTGGGCGTCACGCGGATGCGCTGCTCGTCGACCAGCAGCAGCACCAGGTCATCGCCGTCGCGCTCGATCCAGCGCAGCAGGCGGTAGGGCAAGAAGCGGGGCTGAAACCCGCGCTGCAGGGTGATCCCGTCGGCGCCGATGGTGAGCTCCGGCGGGCCCATGGTGCGCGACGCCACGATGAACCCCGCGACGGCCACCGACGCGAAGAGCAGCGCCCGCGCCACCGGCCCGAGGTGCAGCCACGCCGCGAAGAGCGCGAGCAGGGGGAGGGTCTGGAGCCCGCCGAAGAGCAGCACGCCCAACGCCCGCAGGGGCCCGTCCCACGCGCGCCCGAGGCTCACCCTGAGCGAGCGTCGCTGCGCGTCGAAGCCCATGGCGCCCAGCACCTCCTGCGCGTCGGCGGTGCCGTCGACGGTGAGCGCCACGCGGGCGCCGTCGGCGCGCTCGAACTCCACCGCCGCGGACTGCGCGCCGGGCACCACCCAGCCCGCGCGGACCTCCTTCGCGTGCAGCACGAACGCGTCGGGACCGGCGCCCAGGCGCAGCGCGTCGGCGAGCGCCGTGGCCTCCCCCGCGGGCAGCGCGCGACCGCGGCGGAGCCCCGCGGCGACCACGCCCAGCAGCGCGCTCGCGGCCACGCCCGCCAGCGCGGCCCAGCGACCCAGGGTCACGGTCGCGCCGAGGGTGATCACCGCGGCCACCGCGACGCGACGGGCGGCGTCGGGGAACCGTGTGCGGGCGGCGTGCACCTTCCATCGCAGTTCGCTCAACGCCGACGCTCCCGAGGGATCGCCACGTTCGCACGGGGCCCGACGGGGCGCCAGCGCGGAGTTCGACAGCGCCGGGGCCCATCGGCTACGAAGCTGCTGCGTGCAGGAGCAGGGCAACGAGCGGGACGTGTGGTCCGTCGCCGGGGGGCGCGGGGTGGCGCTGTTCATGGGCGTGTTCTCGCTGCTCAACGCCGCGGGTGACCTCCTCTCGCCGGGCTTCGACGCCAACCGCTGGTGGATCGACCTGCGCCCGCTGCCCCACGCGCTCTCCCTCGCGCTGCTCACCGCCGGGGGAGCGCTCCTGCTCGCCCACGGCCTCCGCGCCGCGGCGCGCGGGTGGCGCCGGGTGGCGACCTTCGTGGTCGCGCTCTTTCTGCTCGCGGTGACGGCGAGCAACGCGGTGACCGCGGTGGTCATGCGCCTCGCGGGGCGCATCGGCGGCGCGTCGTGGGTGCCCTTCTCGCTCTGCGTGACCCTCGCGCTCTCGGCCGTGCTGGTCTCGCTCTCGGCCGAGGCGCCGCCCGTCGCGCGCTGGCGCGTGGCGCTGGTCGCCGCGCTGCTCGCCGTGCTCGCGCCGCTCGGGCAGATGCTCAGCTTCGGCCGCACCGACTACCGCCGCCCCGCCGACGTCATCGTCGTGTTCGGCGCGCGCGTCTACGCCGACGGCCGCGCCTCGCCGGCCCTGCGCGACCGCGTCGACACCGCCGCCCGGCTCTACCGCGCGGGCCTCGCGCCGCGGGTGGTGGTCTCGGGGGGCGCGGGCGACGGCGCGGTGCACGAGACCGTCGCCATGCGCGATCTCCTTGTGGCGCAAGGGGTTCCGGCGCGTGCGGTGGTGCGTGACCCGGGCGGGGTCGACTCGCGGAGCACGGTGCGCGCCTCGGTGGCGCTGTGCCGCACCGAGGGCTGGTGCCGGGTGCTCGCGGTGAGCCACGGGTACCACCTCGCGCGGGTGAAGATGTCGTTCGAGCGCGCGGGGCTGCGCACGGTCTACACCGTGCCGAGCGGGAACTCCCTGGGCCTCTCGCGGGTGCGCTTCATGGCGCGCGAGGTCGCGGCGCTGTGGTTCTACTACGCCACGGCGCTGCCGCGGCGCGAGGGTCGCTGAGGGCGCTCAGTCGTCGCTGTCGTCGCCGTCGTCGCGATCGTCGCCGTCGTCGGCCGACATCGGCGTGCCCGCGCGGGCGTTGACCCGCTCGCGCAGCTCCTTGCCGACGCGAAAGAAGGGCAGGCGCTTGGGCGCCACCTTCACGGGCTGGTGCGTGCGGGGGTTCACCCCGGTGTAGCCGTCGTACTCGCGCACGGAGAACGAGCCGAAGCCCCGCACCTCGATGCCGTCGCCCGCGGCGAGCGACTCGGCCATCGATGTGAACACGCACTTCACCACCAGCTCGGCCTGCGCGCGGGTAACGCCCGTGCGCTGCGCGACAAGCTGGATCAGCTCGGACTTCGTCATGGCCCCGTCATGCCTCGTGGCGCCTCTTGCTGGCGCGAGGCCCGGCAGTCTACGGTTCTCGACGTGCGCGTCAACGCCCCACTCCTCTGTCGCGCCGGTGTGACGCTCTTTGTCACCGCAGCCCTGGGCGCGGGGTGTCGCCGAACAGAGCCCCCGCCTGCGCCACGCCCGGTGGCGCGCACCTTCGAGCGCGCGGCGTTCCCCGTGTTCGACGTGCACACGCACGTGGAGCCCTCCCCCGCGGCGACGCAGCGCGCGCTGGCGATGTTCGACGCGCGCAATGTGCGGGCGGTGATCAACCTCAGCGCGGGCTTCCCCGGCGCGGGGCTCGAAGAGGCGCTGGCGCAGTCGCGGAGCTCGGGCGGGCGCATCCTGCCGTTCTGCATGATCGACTGGCGCGGCGACGTGAGCGAGGCGTGGGTGGCCGAGCGCGTCGCGGTGCTCGAGGCCTGCGCGCGGCTGGGGGTGCGCGGGTGGAAGATCCCCAAGGTGCTCGGGCTCTACGCGGGCGACGGCGCGGGGCAGAGACTGCGCGTGGACGATCCGCGGCTCGACCCGCTGTTCGCGCGGGCCGGGGCGCTGGGCCTGGTGGTGCTGATCCATTCCGGCGACCCGCGCGCGTTCTTCGAGCCCGCGACGCCCGCCAACGAGCGCTGGGACGAGCTGCGCGTGCACCCCGCGTGGAGCTTCGCCGAGCCGCGATTTCCCCGGTGGACGGAGATCCTCGACGAGTTCGAGCGCCGCGTGCTGCGCCACCCCCGCACGACCTTCATCGGCGCGCACTTCGGCAACGCCGCCGAGGACCCCGACCGCGTGGAGCGCCTGCTCGAGCGCGCGCCGAACTACTACATCGACACCTCGGCGCGGGTGCCCGAGTTCGGCCGCCACGACCCCGCGCGCATGCGCCGGTTCTTTCTCCGCTGGCAAGACCGCGTGCTCTTCGGCACCGACCTCGGCGTGGGCGAGGAGCCGCAGTCGCTCATGCTCGGCTCCACGGGCGAGAACCCGCCCACCCCCGCAGAGATCACCCGCTTCTGGACCGCCACGTGGCGCTACTTCGAGAGCGACGCGCGGGCCTTCGCGCACCCGACGCCCATCCAGGGGCGCTGGACCATCAGCGGGGTGAACCTCCCGCCGGAGGTGCTGCGGAAGGTGTACGGGGCGAACGCTGCGCGGCTGTTCGGGATCCCCTGGTGAGGGTGGCCACGGCCACGCCCGCGAGCACCACCAGCGCGCCGAGCAGGGTGCGCGCGTCGAGGGACTCCCGCGGCGGCGCCACCCCGAGCCACACGGCCAGCGGTCCGCCCACGGTCACCGCGAGGCCCGCGGCGATCACGGGCTGGAGGTACACGAACACGCTCACCACCGACGCGGGCACGCGCCCCAGGCACCACGCGTTGGCCGCGTACGCGAAGGCCGTGGGGACCAGCAGCACGTAGGCGAGCGCGCCGCCCACCCGCGGCGTGAGCGTGGCGAGGGTGTGGGCCGTGTCGACCGCGCCCACGGGCAGCGCGAAGAGGGCGCCGCCGAAGAAGGCCCAGCGCACCACCGCGATGCCGCCGTGGGTCACCGCGAGGTCCCGGGCGAGGGCGAGGTAGGCGCCGTAGACCGCACAATTGAGCACGATCATCGCGTCGCCGAGGAGCCCCGCGCCGCCGAGGGAGGCCCGCTCGGGGCGCAGCAGCAGGGCCATGCCCGCCGCCGCGAGCAACATCCCCGCGACGAAGCGCGCGCGCAGGGTCTCGCGCCCCGTGAGCACCGCGAAGGTCGCGGTGAAGAGCGGGATCGTGGTGATCAGCACGCTCGCGTTCACCGCCGTGGTGCGCTGCAGCCCCGCGAGGAAGAGGGCCTGGTTGGCGAACACCCCGAGGAGCCCCAGGCGCACCGCGCGCCCGCGCAGCCCCTTCGGCGGCAGCAGGGCCTCGCCGCGGATCACCGCCCAGAGCGAGAACACCGCGAGCGCGCCGAGCACGCGCAGCAGGGTGAGGGCGGGCCAGGGCACCACCGCGCCCACCACCTTGCCCACGATGGCCAGCGACGCGAAGGCCAGCTGCACCCCGAGGAGGAGGGCGATGACGGGATCAAATCCGTTGGGGCGCAAGGGGATCAGCGTGCTCCGGGCGCGAGGCGTAGTCGGCGTAGAGGCCACCCCAGGGGGTCTCGGCCCAGCGCGCCGCGAGGTCGTGCGGGGGTCGCTCCGCGGCGACGGCGCGCGCGTGCGCGAGGGTCTCGGGCAGCGCGGTGTACGCCAGCACCCGGGCCGCGGCGAGGCCGAGCGGTGACGAGGCGCGCGTGACGCCGGCGCGCGGGCTGTGTCGCGCGGCGGAGAGGTCGTCGCCGACGAGGGTGAGGTCGCGCGGATCGGCGACGCCGAGGCCGTCGTCGTGCGCGAGGCGCAGGTGCTCGAGGCGCAGCGGGTCGTAGCCCAGGAGCCGCGCGCCGACGGCGTCGAGGGCGACCGGGTCGGCGGAGGCGAGGAGCCACCCCGCGGGCCACGCGCGTCGAGGGGTGGGTCGCAGCACGGTGAGGTCGAGCACCGAGAAGAGCCCCGCGCTCACCTCGCGGGTGACGGCCAGGAGGTCGACCAGGGCCCGCGCGGTCCACGGGGCGAGGGCGTGTCGGCGCTCGCCGAGGAGGGCGTGCAGGGCGCCGTGCATCGCGCCGGCGATGACGGTGCGCGGGTGCGGGCGCAGCGTGCCGAGGTGCACGAGGTTGGCGCCGCGCGCGCGGTCACACACCGTGATGCCGTCGGGGAAGGCCCGGGGCAGGGCGTGCATCCGCGCGAGGGGCTTGATCAACCCGCGGCGGTCGTCGGCGTCGGGCACGTCGAGGGCGCGGAGCACCCGGCGCGCGGGGTCGTTGCGCGGAGGGAGGGGCGCAGGCCAGATCACCGAGAGGTCGCGAAAGCCCTTGTCGCGCAGGGCGACGCACACGCCCTCGACCTGCCACGGGGGGCTGTGCGCGCCGGGCAGGGCCGCGATGTCGCGTTGGGCCACGAGACGTGTCGGACGGTCTTCGCGCAGGGCCGCGGAGAGGCCTGCGAGGTCGGCGAGGCGGGCGAGGTCGGCGAGCACCGTGTCGGGCGAGGTCCGCAGCGCGGCGACGGTGCTTCGGGGCATTGTGGGGGGAGGAGGTGCGGGCTCAGCGCCCGGCGTTCAGCGCGGCGCGGCCAGCGAAGGTCGCCGCGCGCTCGCCGAGCTCGAACTCGATGCGCAGGAGCTGGTTGTACTTCGCCGTGCGCTCGCCGCGGGAGGCGCTGCCGGTCTTGATCATCCCGCAGCCGGTGGCGACGGCGAGGTCGGCGATGAAGGTGTCTTCGGTCTCGCCGCTGCGGTGCGACACGATGCTGGAGTACCCGTGGCGCGCGGCGAGGCGCATGGTCTCGAGGGTCTCGGTGACGCTGCCGATCTGGTTGAGCTTGATGAGGATCGAGTTGCCCACGCCCTGCGCGATGCCCTCGCGGAGGCGCGTGGGGTTGGTCACGAAGAGGTCGTCGCCCACGAGCTGCGTGCGCTTGCCGAGGCGCTCGGTGAGGAGCTTCCAGGTGGCCCAGTCGTCCTCGGCGGCGCCGTCTTCGATGGAGAGCAGCGGGTACTTCGCGGCGAGGGCCTCGTAGCGCGACACGAGGTCGGCGCCAGAGATCTGCTCGTTGTTCCAGCGGTAGGTGCGCGCGGCGCTGTCGTAGAACTCGCTGGCGGCAACGTCGAGCGCGAGCACGATGTCTTCGCCGAGCTTGTAGCCCGCGGCGGAGACCGCGTGGGCCACGCGCTGCAGGGCCTCTTCGTTGTTCGCGAGGCGTGGGGCGAAGCCGCCCTCGTCGCCCACGGAGGTCGCGTGGCCGTCCTTCTTGAGCTCGCCCTTGAGCTGGTGAAAGACCTCGACGCCGGCGCGCAGGGCCTCGGCGAAGGAGGTGAAGCCCACGGGGCAGACCATGAACTCCTGCACGTCGAGGCCGTTGTCGGCGTGGGCGCCGCCGTTGAGGATGTTCATGAAGGGCACGGGGAGCACCCGCGCCTGGGCGCCGCCGAGGTAGCGCCAGAGGGGCAGCGCCACGGCGTCGGCGGCGGCGCGCGCGATGGCCATGGAGATCCCGAGGATGGCGTTGGCGCCGAGCTTGGACTTGTTCGCGGTGCCGTCGGCGTCGAGGAGGACACCGTCGATGCCGGCCTGGTCGAGGGCGTCGAGGCCCTCGATGGCGCCGCCGAGGTGGTGCACGTTCTCGACGGCCTTGAGCACGCCGCGACCGAGGTAGCGTTTCTTGTCACCGTCGCGGAGCTCGAGCACCTCGTGGGCGCCCGTGCTCGCACCCGAAGGGACCGCCGCGCGCCCGCGCGCGCCGCCCTCGAGGTGCACCTCGACCTCCACCGTGGGGTTGCCCCGGGAGTCGAGCACCTCGCGACCGATCACCTGTTGGACCAGCGTGTCGCTCATCGAACTTGTCTCCATTCCTTTGCGCCCGCGGAGAACGCCGGGCGCGCGCGTTGGTCAGTCGGCGGCGTCGGGGTCGACGTCGTCGGTTGCATCCTGGGCGGTGGCGGCGTCTTGCTCCGCGTCCATCGTGGAGCCCGCGTCGACGATGTCTTCGGCGGCGGGCGCATCGACGATGTCGGGGAGCGCGGGCGCGTCAACGATGTCGGGGAGCGCGGGCGCGTCAACGATGTCGGGGAGCGCGGGCGCGTCAACGATGTCGGGGAGCGCGGGCGCGTCAACGATGTCGGGAAGCGCGGGCGCGTCGACGATGTCGGGAAGCGCGGGCGCGTCGACGATGTCGGCCATGGAGGCGTCGACCACATCGGCCGTGGAGGCGTCGACCGCATCGGCCATCGAGGCGTCGACCACATCGGTCGCGGTGACATCGGTCGCGGTGACATCGGTCGCGGTGACATCGGTCGCGGTGACATCGGTCGCGGTCACGTCGGCCCCCGCGTCGGGGCGCACATCGGCGGCGCTCGCGTCGGCCGAGGCGTCGAGGCGCGCCTCGTTGAAGTTCGCGACCAGCTGGCAGCCGTTGTTGAGCAGCAGAAGGGCGCCGAGGAGGGCGAAGGATCTCGTTCGTTGCGTCACGCCGCGCTCCATCGCCTAGAAGTTCACCACAAGGCCACCCGGAGACGCGGACCACCGCGGCGCCGTGGCGTTCTGCAACACCGCGCGGGGTCGCTCGGCGCTGCCGCGGTCGGCGAAGTACACGATCACCCCGACCGCCGCCGAGAGGACCGCCACCCCGAAGCCGATGTCAGAGACCAGGGCGTTCGTGCGGCCGCGGTCGTAGAGCTCACGCGTCGGCGTCTGGTCGTAGGCGCTCGCGTCGGAGAGCGCCATCAGACCGAACACCGTGCCCATGACCAGTCCGACGCCGCCCGTGGAGGCCGCGACCCAGACCGCGGGCGAGGGGCCGCGACGGGCAGGAGCGACGGGGGCCAGGGGTGTCTCGGGGAGGGAGGGCAGCGTGGGCGCAGGCTCCACCGCGGGGGTCGGCGTGGGGTCGGGTGTGGGCGCCGGGGCGGGCGTCGCGGGGGCCGCGGCGCCGAGGGTGATCTCCTGCGTGCCGCCCGGGAGCGCGTCGATCTCGCGCTCGTCGCTGCGCTGGCCGTTCACGCTCAGCGCGATGCGGTGGCGCCCCGGCGGCATCTCGAGGGTGGCGGGCGTCTCCTGCGGCAGGTCGCGGCCGTCGAGCACCAGGCGCGCGCCGGGCGTCGCGCTGCTCACGCGAACGCGCGAGGGGCGGGCGCGGAGCACCTGGAGCCGCTGCTCCATGCGGGCGCGGTCGGGCGCGCTGGGGCGCTCGCGGAGGTAGCGCTCGATGGTGGAGATCGCGTCGACCACGCGGTCGAGGCGCTCTTGACACTCCAGGACGGGCACCAGCACCACGGGGTTGGAGCGCAGGAGGTACGCGCGCTCGAAGGACGCGAGGGCCTCGGTGAAGCGCCCCGCGTCGAAGTGCCCGCGGCCCTCGTCGTAGAGCCGACGGGCCTCGACCAGCGCCGCGTCGCCCGTGGGCGTGGCGGACTGCGCGGGCGGGCTTGGGGGTTGCTGCGCGTGGGCGTTGGGTGTGAGCGCGACGCCCAACGCCAGCGCGAGGCCGGCGGCGAGCCGCGGCGGGACCATCACTCGACTCCCTTGCTGCACACCCTGACGGTACCCGATCCCCGCACGGGACTTCAACGGGGATGCGCGGAGCGGCGCGCCGGGGCGGCCCGGAGGGAGCCCTCGATGCGCGCGACGCCTTCGCGCAGCGTGCGATCGGCCGTGCGCTGGGCGTCGACGTGCACCGTGAGCTCGGCGCGCAGCGCTCCGAGCTCGCGGTCGAGCGCGTCGTTCATGGCGTCGATCTCGGCGTCGAGCGCGGCGCGCCGCGCGGTCATCTGCGCGTCCTCGTCGGCGAGCTCGGCGAGGAGCTGCTCGCACGCGGCCTGCTCCCACACCGCGAGCTCCACGCCGGCGCCCTTTGCGCGCCGCGCGGCGGTCTCGTCGCGGCGGGCGCGCACGACCTCCTCGGCCCGGGCGCGGCCCGAGCGCGCGGCGGCGAGGGCGTCCTTCGCGCGGCCCGAGTCGTGGCGCATCTCCCGGGTGCGCGCCTCGACGCCGAGCAGGCGCACGCTGACGAGCTCCGCGGCCTCCGCCGCGGCGGCGAGCGCGCGGGCCGCGAGGTCGAGCGCGTCGAGCTCGCGGGCGATGTCTTCGCCCCAGAACTGCTGGGCGACGCGGGCGCGCAGGGTCTCGACGGCGGCGCCCCACTCGACCCGCGGCGGCGCCTCGGGCGGCTCCGCGGCGGTGATCCGCGCGGGCCGCGTGCGTCGGGTGGTGTCTTCGTGCAGCGCCTCGTGCACGCGCGTGGGGGCGTCGTCGTCGAGCACGCCGGGCACGTGGAGGGCGTTGAGGGCCACGCGCGGCGATGGAGACGCGGCGGCCGCGGGGTCGTCGCGGAGCGCGCGCAGGGCGTCGTCGATGTCGTCGATGAAGTGAAACGCGTCGCGGTGCCGCGCGTCGGGGGACTTCTGCAGGCAGCGCAGGATGATCCGCTCGACGCGGGTCGGCAGGGTGGGCACGCGCGCGGTGGGCGGGATCGGCGGCTCGGTGGCGCTGCGCAGGAGCATCTCGCCGGGGTGCGAGGCGTCGTGCGGGAGGGCCCCGGTGACCATCTCGTAGAGCAGCACGCCGAGGGCGTAGAGGTCCGAGCGGGTGCTGAGCTCGAGGCCGGCGGCGTACTCCGGGGCGATGTATCCGGGTGTGCCAAAGACCCTGCGGTTGAGGGTCAGCGAGGGCTCGTCGAGCACCTTCGCGACCCCGAAGTCCAGCAGCTTCACGAGCTCGCGGCCGCGCGGTCGGGGCACCAGGATCACGTTGTCGGGCTTGAGGTCCCGGTGTACCACGCGCATCTCGTGAGCGTGGCCGATGCCCGCGGCGATCTGCCGGGCGATGTCCAGCGCGCGCAGCACGGGCAGCGTGCCGCTGCAGACCGCGCCGAGGAGGCTCTCCCCGGGGAGGTACTCCATCACCAGGTAGAGCACCCCGTCGGAGGTCTCGCCGTAGTCGGTGACGTCGACGATGTTCTCGTGCTGGATGCGGTTCGCGGCCTGGGCCTCGCGCAGGAAGCGGGTGCGTTGGGCGGGGTCGGCGGCGAGGTCTCGGCGCAGCACCTTCACCGCGACGAGGCGGTCGATGACCACGTGCCGCGCGAGGTAGACCGCCGACATCCCGCCGCGCCCGAGGCGGCTCGTGATGCGGTAGCGCCCCGCGAGCACGGCGCCGTGCAGCGGGTCGGCGCCGTCGCCGAGGATCGCGCCGTCGCGGGGGCACCGCAGCGCGCTCGGGGCGAAGCGCTCGCCGCAGTTGTTGCAGCGCAGGCGTGAACCCGAGGGCGGCAGCGAGGCGCTCACTGTGCCATGGGGCGTGTCGGGTCGGCGGACCACTCCGCCATGGAGCCGTCGTAGCTCCGCACGCGGCCGACGCCCCGCGCCAGCAACGCCGTCGCCGCGAACGCGCTGCGCACGCCGCAGCTGCACACGGTCACGATCTCGCCCGCGGGATCAACCCCCGCGTCCGACAGCGTGCGGCTCAGTCGCGCGGGCGACACCACCCGCCCGCCCTCGTCGAGCAGGGTGCGCCAGTCGATGTGGCGGGCGCCCTCGATGTGCCCGCCGCGGGCCTCGCCGAAGGGCGTCGCCCCTTGGAATTCCCCCTTGGAACGCACATCCACCACCGCGCGCGCGCGGCGGACATCGTCGAGGCTCGCGAGGAGCTCTCGCCGCGCCCGCGCCTCGAAGGCCCCGGGCCGTGCCCGCGCCGTGGCTGTCACCACCGGGCGACCCGCGGCCCGCCACGCGGAGAAGCCACCGTCGAGCACCGCGACGTCGGGGTGGCCCAGCAGCAGCAACAGCCAGGCCGCGTGACCCTCTTCGCCCCACCCCTGCGCCATCGCGCCGTACACCAGCGCCGGGCGGCCCGTGTCGACCCCGAGGCCCGAGAGGCTCCGGGCGATGCCCGCGAGGTCGTCATGCACGCGCCCGCGCCGCGCGCCCTCGCCCGTGAACGACTGCCACGCGTAGAGCTGCGCGCCCGGGATGTGCCCCTGGGCGAAGGCCGCCGCGTCGCGCGCGTCGAGCACGGCCGCGCCCCGCGACACCAACGCCGTCGCGCCGCGAACGTCCACGATGCGCACGGGCATCCGGAGCTGCGGCTCACCCGCGCCCATCGCGGCGGTTGCGAACAGCGTGAACGCGGCCACGGTCAGCGGCGCGAGCAGTCGAAGGAGCATGGCGGCATCCTCGACCAGCGCACCCCCCCCGTCAACGATACGTCCATCCCCTGCGCAACAACGGGTTCAGCGCACTTCGAGATGTGCCGCGGTTGTGCCGGGGGTCTCGGGAGCCACCTCCGCCACGTCCTCGGCTGTGCCGGGCTGTGCCAGAGGTTCATCGCGCGGGAGGAGCCGTTGCACGAGGCGGAGCACGTCGTCGCGGCCTTCGCCCGACTCGCCGGAGGTGGCGATGACCTCGGCGCGGGCCTGGGACTTGATCGTCGCCAGGGCGCGTCCGCGCTCGGCGCGTGGGAGCTTGTCGACCTTGGTGGCGATGATGGCGTAGGGGCGGTTGATGCTGCGGAGCCACGCGATGAGCTGGAGTTCCTCGTCTTCGACGCCGCGACGGGCGTCGACGAGCACGAGCACCCCGCGCAGGGAGGCCCTGCGCTGCACGTAGTCTTCGATGTGTCCGGCCCAGGCGCGGCGCTCGTCGCGGGAGCGCTCGGCGTAGCCGTAGCCCGGGAGGTCGGCGAGGTGAAACGCGGTGCCGTCGCGCAGCCCGCAGCGGTAGATCACCACGCCGCGGGTGCACCCCGGCGTGCGCGACGTGCGCGCGAGGCCCTTGCGCTGGCAGATGCGGTTGAGCAGCGTGCTCTTGCCCACGTTGGAGCGGCCGGCGAAGGCCACCTCGGGGATCGTGGGGGAGGGGAGCCCGCTGCCGGGGCGGGCCTCGGCGACGAACTCGGCGGTCAGGCAGTCCCGCGGCGACGACGCAGGCGGCGGGTGAGCCGCGCGAGGGTGGGCGCGACCTCGTCGATCTGAAGCATCCATGCGGCGAGGAGATACACCGTCCCGAGCCCCGCCGCACATGCGACCGCGAGAACCCTCGGCGCGACGCCGTCGCCGTGGAGCGGCAGGGCGTGCACCGCGAGGCGCGCGAGCACGGCCACGGGGGCCGACGCCACGAGCACCTTCAGCACCGTGGGGACCACGTCGCCCCACGGGAGGGGCACGCGCCCGGAGATCCACGTCGCGAGGAGCACGAGCTGCACGAGGGTCGACCCCGCGATGGCCGCGGCCACCCCGGCGTGCCCCATGGGTCCGCGGAGGGCGAGGGCGAGGAGCACGAAGACCCCGAGGTCGAGCGCGCTCACCAGCACCGGCGTGCGGGTGTCTTGCGCGGCGCCGTAGGTCGCCGTGAGCTGCCGCACCATCGCGAGCAGCGCGACGTTCACGCTCTGCCAGCGCAGCGACGACACCACCTCGGCGACGCCCTGCGGGCCCAGCGCGCGGAAGCGCCCGTACCCGTAGATCACCGGCACCAGGGCCTCGCCGAAGGACCACAGCAGCACCGTCACGGGGATCGACGCGAAGGCCGCGAGGCGGAGCATGCGACCGAGCATGCGTGAGGCGTCGGCGCGATCACCCGCGGAGACCGCGCGGCACAGGTCGGGGAGGAATCCGTTGGCGATGGAGACGATGATGATGCCCTGGGGGATGTCGGCGAGCCGCTGCGCGTAGCTGAAGAAGCTCACCGACCCGTTGGGCAGCGAGGCCAGGAGCCGGTTCGAGAGCACGACGTCGATCTGATAGATCGCCACGCCGAAGAGCCCCGGCCCCATGAGCACGGCCACGCGGCGCACCGCGGGGTGCGTGAGGTCAAACACCGGCCGCGGGAGCATGTTCAGCCGTCGCAGCGCGGGCACGAGCGCGAGGAGCTGCAGGGCGCCGCCGAGCAGCGCGCCCCACGCGAGGCCCGTCACGGGCGAGAGCCCCCAGCGCACCGCGAGGGGCACGAACGCGAAGGGCGCGAGCAGGAACGCGACGTTCAAGAGCGCGGGCGCGAAGGCGAGCGCGGCCACGCGGCCGTACGACTGCAGCACGCCGATGCCCACCGCGGCGCTGCCCATGAAGAAGATGTATGGGAACAGCCAGCGGAGCATGGTGACCGCGAGCTCGAAGCGCGCGGTGTCTCCGCGAAAGTCTCCCGCGAGGAGGGCGGTGAGGGGCCGCGCGAAGATCACCCCGAGCGCCGAGAGCGGGAGCAGCACCGTGAGGGAGAGCCCGCGCACCCGCGCCACGGCCTCGCGCAGGGCGTCGTGGTGCTCCCGGGGCGCACCCGGCGTGGCGGTGCCGTCGCCCGTGGGCGTGCCGCGCTCCAGGGTGGACGAGAACACCGGCACGAGCGCGGTGGAGAGCGCGCCCTCGGCGAGCAGCGCGCGCAGCGCGTTGGGGATGCGCCACGCGAGGAAGAACGCGTCGGTCTCGGCGACGGTGAAGGTCGCGGCGATGAGGGTCTCGCGGAGCATCCCGAGTATGCGCGACACGAGGGTGCCCACCGCGAGCAGCGCCGCGCGGGCCGTGGCGCGCTCGCCGCGGGGAGGGGACGGGGTCGGCGGCATCGAGGGGTACGGGACTAGCACCGCCCGGGGCGCCGCGCGACTTCCGTGGTACTCCACCGCGGGATGGCGCTGCTGGACCGATTCGAGCGCTTTCTCGACCAGGTGATCCCCGCGCCGGAGGAGGCCGTGGCGCTCGCGCGGCGGGGCGAATTGCTCCTCCGCGCGGACGACCCCGACGGCGCGCTGCGCCTCGCCGACGCGGCCCGCGCGCTGGCCCCGGGGTACCTCCGCGCGCTCGCGCTGCGGTGCGACGCGCTGACCCTCCTGGCCCGCCCCTACGACGCCCTCGCGGCCCTCGACGCCGCGGCCGCGGAGCGCGCGCTGCCCGTGGAACTCCTCGCCCGCATGGCAGAGCTCGTGGCCGCGCAGGGGCCCGCGTCGCGCGTCGCCGAGCTCGACGCCCACGTGCGGGTGCGCCTCCGCGGCGTCGACCGCGCCATCGCCGAGCGCATGCTCCGCGGGGCCGAGGCGCTCTCGCGCTGGGACGCCTCCCTCGCGCTGCGCTACGCCCGCACGGCGACCCTCGCCGACCCGAGCCTCTCGCGCGCCTGGGCCATGCTCGGCGAAGACGCCGCGGCGCGAGGCGAGCTCCCCCGGGCCCGCGCGCTGCTCGCCCGCGCGGCCTCGTCGCTGTCGCCCGCCGACCCCCTCGCGAACGCCCGCGTGGGCGCGCTGGCCGACGCCCTCGGTGAGGTGGATCTGGCGTCGACGTGCCTGCGCCGGGCGTGGATCGCAGGGGACGACGGCGAGGCCTTCGCGCGGCTCGTGGGGTCCCTCGCGGGCCGTGGTGATGTCGTCGCGCTCTCGCGCTTGCTCACGGGCGCCGGGCCCGTGGTGAGCGCCGTCGCGCGCGCGGTGCTCGCCGCGGAGCAGGGCGAGGACGTGGCGACCGCCCTCGACGGGGTGGAGGCCGCGGCGGTGCCGTCGGCGCTGTGGTCCCTCGCGCTGCGGGCGGCGCTGCGGGGCGCGCCCGAGGTCGCCGCGCGGTGGGTGCGCGCCCGCCCGGAGGCTCCCCACGCCGACGCGGTGCGCGCCCTCGCGGCACTGTGCGACGTTCCCGACGCGCCCCTCGACGCCGTCGCGCGCGCGGCCGCGGCGGCCCTCGGCGACGCCGCCGTGGGGGACCTCGCCGACACGGCCCTGCGCGACGCGCTCCGCGCCCGCTGGCTCGACGCCCTCCCGCGCTGCCTCGACGAGCTCCCGCGACTGCTCGTCGGCGCGCCCCTCCCCGCGGCCCTGGTCGATACGATCTCCCTGCGCCGCAAGGAGATCGATGAGGTCCTGCGGGTGGCGGTGCTGGGAGAGTTCAGCGCGGGCAAGAGCACCTTCGTGAACGCCCTGGTGGGCCGCGAGGTCTCGCCCATGGGCGTGCTGCCGACCACGGCGAGCGTGCACTGGCTACGCTTCGGAGACCCCCTCGCGCGGGTGCTCGACGCGCGCGGCGCGGTGACCGAGTGCGCGGTGGGCGACGCCGCGGGGGTGGTCCGTCGGCGGCGCCGCGAGGGCGTGGCGACGGAGCGCGTCGAGGTCACGCTGCCGCTGCCGCGCCTCGCCTCGGTGGAGCTCATCGACACGCCGGGCTTCAACGCCGGTGACGACGAGCACGAGCGTGCCGGGCGCGCGGCGATGGCGCTGGCCGACCTCGCGCTGTGGCTCTTCGACGCGCGGCAGGCGGGCAAGGACTCGGAGCGGGCGCCGCTGCGGTCGGCGCAGGAAGAGGCCCTGCCCGTGCTCGGGGTGCTGAACAAGTGCGACCACCTCGACGCGGCCGGGCTCGCACAGGTGCTCGCGGTGCTGGCGGCCGATCTCGGCGAGCTCGCGCCCTGCGTCGCGGCGGTGTCGTCGCGGGCCGCGCTGAAGGCCGCGGCCGAGGGCGTCGAGGACCCGTCGTGGGGGCGCTTCGAGCGCTGGCTCACCCGCGAGGTGACCGACCGTCGCGACCTGTGGAAGCGCGCCCGGGTGGCGCGTCGGGCGTCGAGAGACATCCTCGCCGCGCGGGCCGCGCTTGAGGGCCACGCGGGGCGGCGGGGGGACGTGTCGCAGGCGCGCGCGGCGCTGCTCGCCGAGCTCGACGGACTGCGCGACGCGCTCCGCGACGCCGTGACGCAGGCCCGCAAGGAGCTCGCGCCGGCCCTGGCGGATCAGTCCCGGGTGCCCCGCGGGGCCTCGCCCGAAGACGCCGCGGCGCTGCTCGACGACGCCGCCGCCGAGACCGTCTGGCGCGCCTCGCGCACTGCCCGAGACGCGCTGCGCCCGCGCCTGGAGTCGGTGGAGCGCCTCGCGGTGCGCGCCGAGGTGCTGCGCGACGACGCCGCGGAGCTCGTGAGCGCGCCCGTCGGCGTGTGGCTCGAGCTCGCGGTGCGCGACGCCGCGCGCGACGCGACGGAGTCTCGCGGGGACCTCGCGCGCGAGTCGGGGCGCTGGCTCTCCCGCGCGCTCCCCGCGGTGGACCCTCTCGCGGCGCTGCGCGCGCACCTCGATCGCGCCGTCGAGACCATGACGCCCGCCGAGGTCATCGCCCGCGCCGCGCTCGACGTCGCCGCCGAGGCGTGCGCGCGCTGCGAGGCGCCGCGCCCCGCGGAAATGTTGGATGCAATGACAGCGCCGAAGGGATAGGATCGCGGCGGCCCGCAGGACGGGAGGAGATTCGCCGATGGAGTTCAAACTCGTCCAGCAGCTCTCGCAGAAGCTCGTCATGACCCCGCAGCTGCAGATGGCGATCAAGCTACTGCAGCTCAACCGCCTTGAGCTCATCGACGCCGTGCGCGAAGAGCTGATGAACAACCCGATCCTCGACGAGGGGGGCGACGGGAGCGAGGCCGCGCGGGTGGCCGAGGAGCTGCGCGAGCTCCCGACCGTGGACCAGGTCGCGGTGATAGACGAACGTCGGGCCGACCAGCCGACGAACCACGAGGAGCGACAGGCGGCGCAGGAGACGCGGCAGGAGGACTACTGGGAGAAGTTCCTGGAGGCCTACGCGAACCAGACCCCGCTCCCGACACAACAGCGGCTCACGTCCGACGAGATGCCCTCGCTCGAGGCCACGCTCACCCGCAGCACCTCGCTCAGCGACGCGCTCGAGGAGCAGATCCGCCTCTCGAACTTCAGCGAGTCCGAGACCCGCTTCGCGATGCTCGTGGTGCACAACCTCGACGACAGCGGGTACCTCAACCTCGACGGGGTCTCCCTCGACGACGACGGCGACGACGTCGACCCGAAGGACGCGCCCGCCGAGGCCGACGCCAACGTGAAGGCCCGCGGCACCCTCACCATCGAAGACCTCGCCCGCGAGGCGGGGATGGACCCCGAAGACGCCGAAGAGGTTCTGCGGCTGATCCAGCACATGGAGCCCGTGGGCGTGGCCTCGCGCGACCTCCGCGAGTGCCTGCTCGTGCAGGCCGAGCACTTCGGCTACGACAAAGACGACCTCGTCTGGCAGGTCATCGACCATCACCTCCAGAACCTCGAGCGCCGCAACTTCGGCGCGATCTCCCGAGACCTCCGCTGCGAGCCCCAGGAGATCTACGAGGCCGCGAAGTTCATCGCGATGCTCGAGCCACGGCCGGGCCGCAACTTCACCGTCGAAGACCCCTCGTACATCACCCCCGACGTCTATGTGACCAAGGTCGGCGACGACTACATCGTGGGCACCAACGACGACGGCATGCCCAAGCTGCGCATCAACGAGGTGCAGGCCAAGGCGCTCATGAAGGACCCCCGCGCGAAGGAGTTCGTGCAGGGCAAGCTCGCCAGCGCCAAGTGGTTCGTGCGCTCCCTCGACCAGCGGCAGAAGACCATCGTGAAGGTCACGCAGTGCATCGTCGAGAAGCAGCGGGACTTCTTCGAGAAGGGCATCGAGCACCTGCGGCCCATGATCCTGCGCGACGTGGCCG
>JBILLI010000515.1:0-5706 GCA_044376155.1 Polyangiales bacterium | reverse complement strand
CATCTCCCGCGTCACCACGAACAAGTACGTGCACACCCCCCGGGGGATCTTCGAGCTCAAGTACTTCTTCAACAGCTCCATCCGCCGCATGGCCGACGAGGACATCGCCTCGGAGAGCGTCAAGCAGGCCATCAAGAAGATCATCGGCGAGGAGGACGCGCGGAATCCCTTCTCCGACGAGCAGATCGTGAAGCAGCTGGAGAAGCAGAAGATCCTCATCGCCCGGCGCACGGTCGCGAAGTACCGCGAGATGCTGGGCATCCTCTCCAGCGCGAAGCGCAAACAATATTTCTGACCCGCGACCCCCTCACTGCACCCTTCCACCCGGGTGACAGGCGCGTTACGCTGCCGAGACGGTCGACCCCAGGGCGCCCGCCCCCGGGTAGAGGCCAATCTCGAACGAGCGGGCGAAGCGACACCCCCGTCGGGCTCTGTCGCGTGGAGGATGCGATGGGCATCGCGATCACCTTCCGGCATATGGCATCGAGCGAATCGCTGAAGAGCTACGTCCATGAGAAGCTCGAGCGCGTGCAGAAGTACCTGCGCCAGCCGCTTGAGGCGCACGTCACCCTCTTCGTCGAGAGCCGCGAGCACTGCGCCGAGGCCGGGATCACCTCAGGAGGTCGCCACTACCACGCCCGCCACGACAGCGAGGACATGTACAAGTCCATCGACGCCCTCATCGACAAGATCGAGCAGCAGATCTCGCGGCACCACGACACCGTGGCGCGCAACAAGAAGGGCGCCAACTCCGCCCGCGAGATCGCCGCGAGCGACGAGCCCCGCGAGTAGCCCTTCCCCGGCGCACTGCGCGCTGGACACCCCCGCCGCGAAGGGGTATGCGCCCCAACGCTTCCCATGCGGTTGAGTGATCTCCTTACGGTGGAGCGGGTCTCCGTCTCCCTGAGTGCCGACAGCAAAGACGGCGCCCTCGACGCCCTCGCGGTGCTGCTCGCCCATGGCGCGCCCAACGTCACCGCCGAGCAGATCGCGCGGGTGCTCAAGGACCGCGAGCGCCTCGCGTCCACGGGTGTGGGTGACGAGGTGGCCATCCCCCACGGGCGGCTCCCGGGGCTGCAGCGGGTGGTCGGAGCCGTGGCGATCTGCGCAGGGGGCCTCCCCTTCGACGCCATCGACGGCCGTCCCGTGAAGATCTTCGTTGCGATCCTCGCGCCCGACCGCGCACCCGGCGAGCAGCTACGCGCCCTCGCGCGGGTGTCGAAGCTCCTGCGTGACCGCAGCATGCGCGACCGCATGCTCACCGCGGCCAACTCGGCCGAGCTCCTCGCGCTGTTCCAGGACGACGAGACCGCCCTGCCCTGATCCCGCCGCGCGCTTCTTGTGCTACCCGTGGAGGGATCAACGGACGTCGCGGGGAGCACCTCGCGGCGTCGACGAGGTGAGCCGTGCGCGCAACTCTCCCCCGCTCTCCGTGGCTCGTGGCCTCGCTCGCGCTGGGCTGCGCGAGCGTCCCGGTCTCGTCGGTGGCGCTGCTCCCCGAGCAGCCCCCGGCGCGGGCGTCGCTGCCGCCGCGGTCCCGGTCCCTGGGTCTCACCTGGGGACCCACCACCGCCCGCGCCATTGCGCAGGCCACCGAGGGCCACGGCGCGTGGGTGTCATCCTCCGCCTACGGCACCGTGTGGCTCCCCGCGCAGCCCGCGGGCTTCGTGCCCTACGTCACCGATGGACAGTGGCGCATCACCGACGCCGGCTGGTTCTGGCAGAGCACGCTCCCCTGGGGCGACCTCGCGTTTCACTACGGGCGCTGGGTCTCCTGGGGCGCGCGGTGGGCGTGGGTCCCGGGCACGCAGTTCGCGCCCGCGTGGGTCGACTGGCGCGCGGGCAACGGCTGGGTGGCGTGGGCCCCGCAGGCGCCGCGCGGCGCGACGTCCACGGCCTCGTTCGTGTACTGCCCGCTCGACCGCGCGCTTTACCCGCAGGTCGCCGGCGTGGTGGTGCAGGGCGCGGCGGCCTCGTCGCTCTACCCCCGCACGCAGCCTGTGACGGCGCGCGCGGGATATCTCGGCGCGGTCTACGCGTTCGGCCCCGCGCAGACGTCAGACACCGCGGCGGTCCCGCTCCAGACGATCACCGCGGGAGGAGGGGCGATGCGGGCGACGGCGCTCGTCGACCTCGCCGCGCTGCGCGACGAGACCGCCGTGGACCCGCCCCGGGAGATCGACGAAGTCCCTGTCGTGCAAGGGCTTGTGACGACATCGGCCGAAGCTGAGAGCGTCGACGCGCGCGCGCCGGTGCGCATCCGCGCCGAAGACCTCGCGCGCCCCGGGAGCGCCCGGGTCTCGGTGATCTCCATCCCCTACGGCGCCCGCGCGGATCTCTGGCGAACACGCCCGCGCGCGCCCGCCGCGCCCGTCGCCGCGCCGCCGCCCGACGCCGCCGAGCCCCTCGCGCCGCTCCCGCCGCCGGCCGACGTGCCCCTCGCGTGGTGGCCGATGGGCGGACGTCGCGGCGTGGCCCTCCGACGCGTGGGCGGCGTTCCCCTCGCCGCGGTGGGGTTGCCGTCGGAGCCGCTCGGTCCGCCAACCGCGCCCCTCATCGGGATGAGCGCTCCGCCCCCCGTGCCGATCGGGACGGGCATCGCGGTGAACCCCGGCGGCGGCTTTGGACGAGCTGGCGGGGGCATGCCCTCGGTGCCCCTGCAGACGGTCACGCGTGCGGCGCCGACCGTGGCAATGCCCGTCGCCATGACCGTGACCGCCGCGCCGCAAGCCATCAGCCTCGCCCGCTGAGGCCCGTGACCGCCGCGGGTGGTCACGAGAGCCCCATCGGGCCGCGCTTGCGGTGATGGGACGGCGCACGATACTCACGAAGAGCCACCGATTTTCTTCTCGAACGAGGCCCCGATGCGACGTCGACTGCAGTTCATTCCCGCGGCGCTGCTGCTGTCTTGCGCGGCGAACCAGCCCCCGGAGGTCATCGACGTGCGCGACGGCGGCGTCGTCGGGCGCACCGACGTCGTGGGCGCACGCACCGACGTGTCGGGCGGTCGCACTGACACGGGCACGCCCATCGGCGTGTGCCGCGACACCGACGGCGACGGGCTCTCGGATGAGGTCGAGGGCGCGCCCATGGTCGACACCGACCGCGACGGCATGCCCGACTACATGGATCAAGACTCCGACGGCGACGGCTTTCTCGACGCCAACGAGGCCGCGCGGCGCTACCCCAACTTCGGCATGTTCGAGCAGAGCTTCGTCTGCGGCTCGGTGGGCGACAACTGCGACGCGCCGCAAGACAGCGTGCCCAACTTTCGCGACCTCGACGCCGACAACGACGGGCTCACCGACCGCGAAGAGCAGATGCTCGGCACGAACCCCTGCGCGGCCGACAGCGACGGCGACGGCGCCACCGACCTCATCGAGGCCGCGGCGATGTCCGACGGGCGCAACCCGATGTCGGGCCCGCCGGCCAACTCGCTCTACGTGGTGCTCCCCTACGTGCCCCCGGGCGCCGCGGGCATGCGGGAGTACCGCGAGTTTCAGTTCTCCACGCGCATCCGCCAGGCCGACGTGCTCTTCCTCGTCGACAACTCGGCGAGCATGGAGCCGATCATCAACAACCTCCGCACGAACTTCCGCGCGACCATCGTGCCCGGCGTGCAGGCGCAGATCCCCGACGTGCGCATGGGCGTGGCGTCGTTCGACTCCATGCCCTTCCTCCCCAGCGGCGAGCCGGGGAGCCCGGGCGATTACACCCTCTGGGTGCGCCAGGCCATGACCCCGGATTTCATGGCCGTGCAGCGCGCCTTCGACCAGATGAACACCATCGACCGCGACACCGGCGGTCGCTTCGTGGGCGGCGACGGCCCCGAGAACCAGACCGAGGCCGCGTACCTGTCCATCACCGGCGACGGCTCGCCCGGGCGTGAGAACGACGCCGCCGCGCTGCGCTCGGTGCGCAACGCCCTCGACCCCGCAGGCAACGGCTGGGTGCCGCGCAGCGACCCCATGCGCGACTGCCCGCGCGACGGCACGCGCTACGGCTGGGCGTGCTTCACCGAAGGCCGCGTGCCCATCCTGGTGCTCGCGTCGGACGCGCCCTGGTACGACGGCTGCGTCGCCGGCTCGCTCAACAGCGGCGGCCGCGGGCACAACTGCAACCAGCTCGTCGACGCGATGAACATGCGCGGCGGGTACTTCATCGGCGTCGACGTCGGCAACGGCGTGGGCGGGTTCACCTTCACCAACGCGCGGGTCGTCGCCGAGCGCACCCGCACCGTCGACGGCGCGGGGAACCCCATCGTGTTCGGCCCCGGCCGCAACGGCATCGCCATGGCGTCGACGCAGATCGTCGAGGCCATCACCCGCGTCGCGGGGCAGTCGCGGCAGGACATCACCACCCGCACGCAGCCCGACGCGATGGCCTCGGGCCTGCCGCCGATGCGCTCCACCGCGGACTTCATCAAGGCCGTGGTCCCCCTGCGCGGCGACCCCGAGCCCCCCACGGGCTACGAGCGACGCGACGCGACCACGTTCTACAGCGTGTCGCCGAGCACCCGGGTGACCTTCCGCGTCGAGTTCTTCAACGACTTCGCCGAGGGCACCACCACCGCGCGGCTCTACCGCGCCACCATCGAGGTGCTCGGCCGCGGCGGCACCGTGGTCGACACGCGCCCGGTGTTCATCGTGATCCCCGCCGTGGGCGCGGGCATCGGCATCCCGGGCTGAGCGTCTGTCGATCAATCCCTCCCGTCACGCCGACTCGGTCCGGAATGGATCGACAGACGCTGAGCCCTCACCCCCACGCAGCGCGGCTCCGCGCGGGCGCGCCGTCGACCCACCCCCGCAGCTTCGCCAGCTCCTCGCGCACGCCGTCGAGCGCCGCCCGCGACGCCGCCTGCACCGCCGGCAGCCCCGCGGCCATCTCGCCCGCCCGCGCCCGCAGCGCGCCCGGCTCCTGCGACGACACCCCCGCCCGCTCCAGCAGCGCGCGGCGCGCGGGCTCGATGAACACCCGGTCGACCTGTGTGAGCGACTCCTCCATGCCCGAGAGCACCGTCTCGGCGTGGCGCTCGAAGGACTGCTGCCGCCGCGCGCCCAGCACCCGCAGCGCCTCTTCGTGCTGCGACGTCGCGCTCTTGAACGCGGCCTGCAGCGCCGCCGCGGCCTTCTCGCGCTCCGTCACCGACTGACGCTTCTGCACCGCGCCGCGGTCGAGGTCCGCCTGCACGCGACGGCCCTCGGCCTGCAGCCGCTCCACCTGCCCGCGCACCTCGGCGCGCGCAGCGCTCACCGCCTGCAGCAGCTCCTCGGCCTGCGCCACGCTCACCCGCCGCGGCGGTCGACCCGCGCCCAGGGACGTCTCCAACGTCGTCACATCGCGTTGCGCTGCAGCCTCTTCGGCGCGCACCTGGTCAAGCTGTCGGCCCAGCGTGGCGAGCTGCGCCTGCTCCACGGGCTCTCTCGCGCGCAGCCGCGCGACCTCGGCGTTGAGCGCCGCGAGCTGCTGCTGCCGCGCGGTGAGGTCGGCGCGCAGGCCGTCGAGCTCGTCGTCCATCGCGTCGCCGCGGCGGCGCCACTCGTCCTTGCCGAAGAAGGGCTCGTCTTTGCGGTGGGCCTCCAGCGCGGTCTCTTTCGCGGCCACGAGCTGCGCGCGCTCGGTGGCGTCGTGCTGCCGATGGGTGATGTCGGTCCCGAGTCGCTGCACCTCGGCGGCGAGCTGCGCGAGGGTCTGCGTCACCCGCGC
>JBILLI010000892.1:0-2986 GCA_044376155.1 Polyangiales bacterium | reverse complement strand
GACCGGGGGGAGGGGCGCCTCGACCGCGGGAGCGCGACGGCGCGGCCACAGCGCCGCCCGGTGCGTGTGCAGCAGGCTCTGGATTCGCAGCGCGGCGGTGCGCGGGCGCTCCTCCGCGGAGAGGTCGTGAAGGGGCACCATCACGGCGTGAAAGCCCTCGCGATCGCCCCGGGCGACGCTCAGCTCATACGTCGAAGCGTTTGCGCCGCAACGCATTCCACGCACCGAGAGCCGCAGGTCGGGGTCACTGCGAACGACGTCGCCCCGCGCGAGCACCAACACCACCGAGTCGGCGCCGAGCTCTACGTCCAACGCGCGGAGCCATTCCCAGGCGTCTGGATCCCCTGAACAGGGCTGCGCGCTCACCTCCGCGATGATCACCTCGTGGCGTCGCTGCGCGACCGCCCCCGAAGACACGAGGCAGAGCGCGCCACACAGCGCGGCGCGCCTCATGGCACCGCTCGCAGCAGCGCGTCGAGGTAGTCCAGGTGCTGCCCGCGGGGATACTGCGCGCGATACGCCGCGGCGGCCTCGTGAGCGCCCGCGCGATCGTCCGCACGCAGGCGAGCCTCCGCGAGGCCGAGCCATGCGTCCTCGCGCAGCGCCTGGGGCAGCCCCAGCGCCAACGCGCGCTGATACCACCGCGCCGCGTTGACCGGGTCGCGGAGCGCGTGCAGCTGATCGCGCGCCAAGAGAAATGCCGCCATGGCCGCGCGGGGGCTCCCGGGATGCCGTGTGACGAGCTCACCCAGCGGCGTGGAGGCGCCGCGAAGATCCCCCGCACGGCGAAGCGTGTCGGCCGTACGCCAGAGCGCCTCGGCGGCTGCGTCGGGCATCGGGGTGCTCCCGGCATCGAGGATCAACGGCGCGAGCGGGATGTCACTCCCCATGCCCGCGTCGCGTCGCAGCCGCACGGGGAGCAGCGCGGGCGCGGGCGAGACGTCCACGGCGGTGGCGTCTCTCGACACCGCACCGCCATCCAGCGGCGCGGCGGGTCGAAGGTCATGTGACGGCTCCCCCCACACGCCGTGTTCTCCCCCGCGCAGCACCGTCTCCCTGGGATCATGGACGCGCACCGCGCCGTGGCGCACCGCGACCTCGACCCGATCACCCTCCCGGGTCACGCGAAAGCCCGTGCCCAGCACCGTGATCCACACGCGCCCCGCGTTCACGCGCCACACGCGCGCGCCCCCGGGGACCACCTCCCACGACGCGCTCCCCGACAACAAATTGAACTCCGCGCGACGATCGTCAAAGACGGTCTGCACCAGTCGCGCGGACGGCACCACGGTGACGCGCGAGCGGTCGACGAAGACCGTGTCGCCCGCGGAGAGCCAACGCTCCCGCGGGGTCGGCGCCGCGGTGACGGCCGCCTGGCTCGGGCCTGCGTGCGGTGTCGGGCGCCACACGACGAACGCCGCCAACGTCAGGGCTGGGACCGCGATCCCCAGCGCGCGTCGCGTGCGGCGGCGACGGCGCACACCGTGTTGCACGGCGTCCCAGGTCGGGGGCGACGCGGGGGCCAGCGAGCCGGAGAGACCCTTCGCCGAGCCGCTCATCGCCGCAGCTCCGCGAGGCGATCCTCGACGGCAGCGATCCATCGCTTGGCCGTGGCGAGGGAGCAGCCACACAGAGACGCCGTCTCGGGCAGGGTGATCCCCTCCAGCGTGTGCAGGGTCCACGCGTCGCGGTGCGCCTGGGGCAGCCCATCGAGCGCACGGTCCACGTCGCGCAGCAACGCGCGCTGTTCGGGGCTCGCGGCGGGGGCGATCATCTCCTCGAGGCGAAGCGCGTCGCCATCGCTCCCGCGGAGCACGCGCCGCCACCATGCCGCGCGACGAACCCTTCGACACTCGTTCATCGCGATGGAGCGCAGCCATCGACGAAACTCCGCGGGCTCGCGGAGCTGTCCGAGACGGTCGAACGCCGTGACCAGCGCCTCCTGCGCGGCGTCGCCCGCGTCGGCGCGGTGCCGCAGGATGTGCAGCGTGAGCGAGGAGACCTCGGTGGCATGTCGCGTGAAAAGTGCTTGCGCCGCAGCGAGATCGCCGTCGATTGCGCGCTCCACCAGGGCCGCGTCGGACTCGACGTCGAGGGACGTCATCGCCGCGGCACGCTCGCGCGACGACACGAGGGCGTCAACCTCCGTGCCCTCGCGGGGCACGATGAATCCAACGGAGCGTAGGATCGCAGGGTTGAGCGACACGACGAGGACCGACGACGGGATGCGGCAGCCCCGCGCATCGGCTCACGGAAAGTTCTCGTGAGCCGATTTCCGAGGCTGTGGCATCACCCGGCGACCATGTGGCGCATCGCCGTGATCCCCCCGCTGCTGATCGCGTGCAACATCCGCTACGAGGTGGGCGACGGCGCGGTCGTCACCCCCTACGGCGCGCTCGATCGCGGGCCCCCTGACGTGTTCGCCGGTCCACGGCTCGAAGAGGGCGCGGTCTGCGTGATCGGGCGCTGCGGCGACGGCCTGGCCTGCGTGGCGCGGTGGTGCGACTCCGCGCCGATCTGTCAGCGACTGCCCTCGACCTGTGCGACCTCCTTCAGCCCCGTCTGCACCTGCGACGGCCGTACCGTCGTCAACCGCTGCGTCGCAGAAGCGCGTGGACACGTCGTGTCCTACGAGGGCGCGTGCCTCGTGCCGGTCGGCCTGGACGCGTCGGTCGGCGTCGACGCCTCTGGGCTCGACGGTGGCTTCGTCGATGCCCTGCCCACCTCGAACCGATGCCATCGAACGGTCTGTGACCAGGGCACCGCGTGCTGCGCCGAACCCTCCTCCTGGCAACATGGGGCCTGTCAGCCGCTCAACTGCCTCGGGTGCTGCACGCCGCTGCGTTGAAACACATTGCGCGGCAAGGCGATCCAACGCACCCTGGCGCGCATGAGCGACGCGTTCATCGAGGTCGACGTCGAGCCCGGCCCCGCGCACGAAGACGGCGTCTCGCTGCGCTTCAAGCGCACCGCGGGCGGCGTGACC
>JBILLI010000891.1:0-2987 GCA_044376155.1 Polyangiales bacterium | reverse complement strand
GCGACGAATCGCTCGGGCGGCGCCGTTCGCTGCTGCAACACCACCGACGCGCCGAGCACCGCGAGCAGGGCCGCGAGCGCGAGGCCCGCCGTGACACGACCCAACAACGCGCCGGTGCTTCGCGTGAGGAGGCGCGTGAGCCCCACCGACAGGGCTGCGGCGTGAAGGCCTAGCATGAGCTCCCCGGCGTGCACCCGCGGGGTCAGGGCGGGCGCGAACGCGGCGGGCCGATGGAGCACCGACACGGTCACGAACCCGAGCAGCACCGCCGCGCCGCGGAGCACGTCGGCGCCCGCTCGCGCCCGCGCGCCGTCGGGGTCTCGACGGAGCTTCGACACGCCCACGGTGAGCGCCACCGCCGCGAGGGCCATCACCGCGTAGGCGGCGCGCGGGGGCAGCGAAACGCCCGGCATCGCGGAGATCACCGCGACCCCGGCAGAGAGCGCGAGGGTCGTCGCGGACAGGTAGGTCCCGAGGCGCCCCATCGATCGCGTGTCCGCCATCGGCCCAGCGTAGCGCAGCGGGGAAGCGGTGTACCGTGCGCGCCGTGGCGCTCACCCCCACCCACGCGGCCCTCGCGATGATCGCCGTCGCCGCGGTGACGGCCGTCCTGCTCACCCGCGTCGACGCGCCCTACGGTCGTCACGCGCGGTCGGGATGGGGCCCGACGCTCTCCCCGACGCTCGCCTGGGTGTTGATGGAAACCCCTGCGGCGCTTGGCTTTCTGGCGTTCTTCTTCCAGGGACCGAACGCGCGCCACGCCGCCCCGCTGGCCCTGCTCGCGCTGTGGTCGTCGCACTACGCGCACCGGGCCTTCGTCTACCCGCTGCGCCTCGCGGGCGCCCGCGCCATGCCCGCGTCGGTGGCCCTCATGGGCGCGAGCTTCAACGTCGGCAACGCCTGGATGAACGCGCGGCAGGTGTCCGCCGCGGGGGACTACCCCGACGCGTGGCTCGGTGACCCGCGCTTCGTGATCGGGGCGCTGGTCTTCGCCGCGGGCTGGTGGATGAACCGCCACGCCGACGCGACGCTGCGCGCCCTGCGTCGCCCGGGGGAGGGGGGATACCGCATCCCCCACGGCGGGATGTACCGCTGGGTCTCGTCGCCGAACTACCTGGGCGAGATTGTGATGTGGTGGGGGTGGGCGCTGGCGACGTGGTCCCTCGCGGGGGCGGCCTTCGCGGTGTTCACGATGGCGAACCTCGCGCCCCGGGCGGCGGCGAACCACCGCTGGTACCGCGCGCAGTTCGAGGAATATCCCGCGGGTCGGCGCGCGCTGATCCCGGGCATGTGGTGAGGCTACTCGACGGGCGCCCACGCGATCGGGAGCACCGAGAGCCCCCGGCGATCTTCGCCGATGCGCGAGGGCCATCCTCCGTGCGTGAGGTAGTACCGACCGTCTTCGACGTGCACCTCGCCGCCGTGCCCGCGCAGCACCGCGACGTGCGGCAGCGAGAAGCGCAGCGGGTCCTCGGAGCGGAACACCAGCGTCTGCTCGTAGGTCGCGTAGCCCGAGTCGGTGTAGGTCACGAAGAGGTAGTAGTGCCCGCCCACGGCGATCACGTAGGGGCTCTCGAAGAATCCCCAGCACGCCGAGCGGCACGGAAAGGTCTGCTCCAGCACGACGCGCTCCGTCCACGCGCCGCCGGGGCTGCGCACGTGCGCCGTGACCGCGTCGAAGCGCTGGCCGTTTCGCTCGCGCAGCGCGGTGGTGTAGAGCGCCTCGCGGCCGTCGGCGAGACGCAGACGCATGCCGTCACGACCGCCGGGGAGGGGGTCGGGCGAGACCGTCCAGCGGGTGAGGTCCGCCGAGCGCGCGATGCGGTTCTCGCCCCGGTCTTCGTCGCCGCCGAGCACGGCGTAGTGCAGCAGGGTGTAGCCGCCGTCGTCGGCGAAGAGGTGCGCGCCCCACAGCGCGCGCAGCCCGCCGCCCATCACCGCGTCGGGCAGGGCGGTCCACGGACCCATCAGCGAGGGCGCGACGCCGTGCAGGAGGGATCGCTCGCGCCACGGGTCGCCCACCCCGTCGGCGCCGTTGGAGATCACGTGCCACTGTCCGCCAGGCTCGCGCAGCAGGGTGGGTTCGTTGAGGTAGCGCCCGTCGGTCGGCGTCCACACGCGCGCCTCGGGGCCCGCGGCCACGGGCACATAGCGCCCGGGCGGGAGGTCGCAGCCGTTGCCCACGGGCGCGCACCGCAGCAGCCACCGTTCGCGCGGTGACGGAGGTGGGACCGCGGGGTGCAGGGTCAATCCGTTGGGCTTGAACACAGCCTCGGCGACGTCTCCGAGGCTCGCGTCGACGGGGGCGAGCGCGGCCTCGGGGGCGCACCCGAGGAGCGTGAGGGGGATGAAGAGCGCGCGGTTCACAGCCCGTCGAGGGTCGCCCAGGACCACGCGCTGCGGTAGCCCCCGACCGCCTCGGCGTGCGCGAGAAAGCCCTCGTAGTAGGGGTGGCGCGCGAGCGTCGCGCTGTCGCCGACGACGCACAGGTGCCGCCGCGCGCGGGTGATGGCGACGTTCATGCGCCGGAGGTCCTTGAGAAACCCGACGCTCCCGCGCGCGTTGCTGCGCACCATGGTGAGCACCACGGCGTCTTTCTCGCGTCCCTGAAACGCGTCGATGGTGTCGACCTCGAGCTCCCCCGACACTCCCTCGTCGGCGAGCAGCGCGCGCACCCGCGCGGCCTGTGCGGCGTAGGGGGTGATCACCGCGAGCTCCGCCGGGTCGAGTCCCGCGCCGAGGAGCGACCGCACCACCGCGCGCACCGCGTCGGCCTCGCCGACGTTGAGTCGGCTCTCGTCGCCCTCGTCTTGTGACTCGTCCCACCCCCGGCCCGCGGTGTCGACGAAGAGCAGGGGCGGCGCGTCGAGGATCGCGCCCGCGGGGAGTACGTCGGCGAGGGTGCGCGCGGCGACGTCGGGGTGCGCCCGCAGCGCGCCGTCGTACATCGACCGCGAGGGGTACAACATCAGGTCGGCGTGCATGCG
>JBILLI010000890.1:0-2988 GCA_044376155.1 Polyangiales bacterium | reverse complement strand
CGCGCGTCTCAGCCCCCCCTTCTCCTGCCGGATCACCGGCGGGAGAAGGGGTTGGGGGATGAGGGCCACCACAGCGGCCTCGCAAGAGGTGGCGCGCGACACGACAGCAGAAGAGCCGCACCCCCCTGGCGTTCTCCCTCCACCTCGCGCCCTCGCGCCTCACTCCCTCTCGCCGCACGCCCTCTCGCCCTCGCGAAGGGACGATCAGCGGGGATCCGTGCCCTCAGCGGGCGCGGACTTGAATTCTCGTGGTCTCAACCCTCACGGCGAGCCCGGCGGCTTCGACACCGCACACTGAACGACCCGTGACCTCGACATCACAATGCGCGAGTCGGCGCGGTGGCCCGGAGCGTGCTCTGAGGGATGCCATGCGAACACAGATCGTGATGGCGCTCCTCGCGGGCGCGGCGGCTTCGGGGTGCATCGTGGGCGGCGCCTGCACGACCATCGGGTGCGCCGACGGCGTGAACGTGGAGTGGTCTGGCGCGACGATGCGCGAGCGGGGGACCCTGGTGATCGACGGTGAGATCCTCGCCTTCGACTGCGCCGCGGGGCCAACGGCGGCAGTGTGGTGCACGCCCAAGGGTCTCCGGCTCACGCGCACGCCGACGACGCTGAGGGTGGAGGTCATCACCGACCGCGGGACTCGCTCCGGCAGCTTCACGCCCCAGTACACCTCCAACCGTCCCAACGGGCCCGACTGCGACCCGGTGTGCCGCGGCGCAACGGTGACCGTGCCGTAGGCGCACGGCGGGCGTCGGCCGCGTGCGGTTGTGCTGCCAGTCGCGTCCCGCTGTCGCCACCGACGACACCCCGCGCGTGCGCGCCCCGGCGGCCCCCGCGCGACTCGATGGGGCGATGTCGTTGTCGCTCAGCGACGCCGCAAACACCGGGGCCAGCGGATCGATGCGGGCAGCGAACATGAGGTGACATCCGAGGCGGGTAGAGGTCTGAAGACCTCCCACGCGTCACGCCCGTCAAGCCTCGCATGGATCGCCCGCAGCCCCTGCACAACATGGGCAACTCGAAGTCACCGACCCAGGGGCAACCTGCGCAGAGCCTTCGGCGAGACGGTGCTCCCCCTCAGGGCGCGGCGTACACGCAGCGCAGGCCCACCCACGGCAGGCGCTCCTCAGGGCGCCGAAAGCGCCGCAGGGTGCCTGTGCGCTCGGCCCACGGCGTGCGTTCATCGCCACCCCGCACCACGCGCCAGGGCGAGCTCGCCGGGCCGACGGCGTCTTCCCACAGCACGAGCCCGTCGTCGGGGGGAGACGCATCGGCCAAGGCATCAGCGCCGGCGTCCATTGGCGTTGGCAGCGCGGGGTAGAAATCTCCGCCGTCTTCGGTCCACTCGGCGAGGCTGCCGCCGAGGTCCTCGACGCCCTCGTCGGTGCGGTCTCGCGGCGCGCCCGCGTCGGGCAGCGTGTCGCCCCAGGGGTACAACCGCGCGGACGGCAGGAGTCCACGCGCGGCGCGCTCCCATTCCGCCTCAGTGGGCAGCCTCCCGTTGCGAGACGCGCAGTACGCGCGGGCCTCTTCCCACCGCACGCAGCGCACCGGGGCGCGCTCGTCGGTGAGGGCACACCCGGGCTCGGCGCAGCGTCCTGACCGCACGCAGCGGCGCCAGTCGCGGAGGGTCACCTCGCGGCGATCGATGACCAGTCGGGCGACGCGCACCGCGTGGGGCGGTCGCTCTTCGAAGTGCGCCTCGCCGCGGTCGATACCCAGCATGGACAAGCCCTCGGACAGGCACCGACGCTCGGAGCGCAGCGTGCCGCAGGGGGTTGACCGCACCGCGTCGTCGTCGTCGGGGGGAGGGGCCTCGGCGGTCACGCGAGGGGGCGCCGCGCGTTCGAGGTCACGGCGGGCGCCCGCGCAGGCGCTCAACACGCCGAGGCACAGGAGCACCGCGGGGAGCCGTCTCACGGCCGCGTCCTCTCGTCGGGACGCAGCGTGTCGGGCGCGTCGGCGACCGCGACCCCGGGCGAGGGGGCGGGGACCGTGTGCTTGTTGAAGAACTGCGCGTACTCCGCGGCGAAGAGGTCGTCGGGCGGGGGCACGAATCCCCCGTCGACGGGCTCCTCGGGGACCAGCGGGGCCTCGGTGACGGGCTTGAGCGCGAGCACCGCGGCCTGCGCGGCGTCGCCGAGGTTCAGCGAAGTGGAGAGTTCCAGCAGAGACTCCTCGACGCTCACCGACGCGAGCAGGTCCTCGGCGCGGGTCTCGGGGAGGTCCGACATCGCGAACTCCAGCAGCGTGTTGATCTCCTTCTCGATCTCCCGCGCCCAGAGCGTCTTCATGGTGTTCGCGAGGCGCGTGCGGCGATAGCCCGGCGACCACACCCGCAAGAAGGTCACCAGCGCGTCGCGAAACTCTGCGGCGGAGGCGAAGCGCGCGTGGCGGTTGCGCGCCATGGCCCGCTCGACGATGGCCGCGAGGGGCTCGGGCACGTGGGGCGCGACCTCGGCGAGGGGCGGCGGCTGCGCGCGGCGCACGGCGTAGATGAGCTCTACCTCGCTCGGGGCGGTGAACGCCGGGGCGCCCGCGAGGAGCTCGTACAAGACACTCCCGGCGCTGAACACGTCGCTCTGCCCGGTGAGGGCGGGCTCACCCTGCGCCTGCTCCGGGGACATGTAGCGCACCTTGCCCTTGATGATCCCGACGGCGGTGCGCTCGCGGTCGACGTCGGCCTTGGCGATGCCGAAATCAATGACCTTCACCGAGCCGTCGTAGCCCACGAGCACGTTCGAGGGCGACAGGTCACGGTGCACCAGCCGCAGGGGGTTGCCGTCTTCGGTCGTGGCGATGTGCGCGTGCTCGAGGCCGTCGACCGCGCGGGCCATGAGGTACACCGCGTCGGCGACGTCGATGGGCGCGTCGCGCTCGCGGGCCTTGTGCATCGACGAGCGCAGGTCTTTGCCGTCGACGTACTCCATCACGATGAAGCAGCCGTCGTCGGTGCGCAGGAGCTCGTAGACCCGCGCGATG
>JBILLI010000889.1:0-2989 GCA_044376155.1 Polyangiales bacterium | reverse complement strand
CCCATGGTGAGGTTGCGCGAGAGCGCGCGTCCCAGGGGGAGGTCGGCCCACAGGGGGATGTCCCGCAGCGCGGCGTCGGTGGCCGCGTCGAGGCTCGCGCGCACGTCGCGCAGGCGCTGCTTGCCGTGCTCGGTGAGCACGTCGATGCGCTCCATCAAGAGCAGGGACTTCGCCGCGTCGCGCGCGCACCCCGACCAGTGCGCGAAGGCGTTGTAGCCCGCGCGGCCCACCATGGTGACGAGGGCCTCGGGCACGTCCATGTCCTGCCGGTGCTGGTACGCGTCGGGGGCCGCGGGGTCGGCGTTGACCCCGGGCTGCGTGCGCTCGCTGCGAAACGACAGGAGGTTCGCGCCGAGCTTGCGGCACAACGGCCGCGAGAGGGCGACCCGCTCCCCCGGAGACACCGCGCCCACCTGCGCGACGAGGGCGAGGCGCCACCCCCGCGCGCGGTCGCTGCGGGTCATCCCCGCGAGGGACTCGAGCTCGCGCAGCGCGGCCTCGTCGGCGGGCTGGTCGAAGGGCTCGAGGAACACCTGCGCGCGGCGTGTGCCCTCCGAGGCGATGACCGCGGCGCGCTCCATCGCGTCGGCGAGGATGCCGAGGTGCAGCTGCTGCAGGTACCCGATGGTGGGGATGTCATCGACGTGCGAGAAGCGCTTGTGCCAGGCGCGCAGGGGCACCGTGCCGAGGCTCTTCAGGGGCCGGTGGCCGATGAAGGTGAGAAGGAACGTGAAGGGCGTGCGGTAGGGCCGCGAGAGCACGAGGTGCGTGTACGCGGCGCCGTCGAGCACCGGGGCCTCGCGGCGTCCGACGCGGCGCAAGAGATCCGCGACGCGCGCGCTCTCCGCGGGGCCCACGATCACGTCGCGAAAGCCGCGGTAGTTCGTGGACTGCCGCGAGGACAGCGGGCCCAGCGCGCACTCCTCGAAGAGCTCGCGCTCGCGCACCGGCGCTTCGGGGGCGACGAAGGACGTCGGGCGCTCCATGGAGAGCAGGGCGAGGGCCTCGGCGCCCTCGTCGCGGGTAAGCGCGACGCGGGTGCGGTAGCCCACGGGAGATCCGCTCTCGAGGCCCCGGGGGAGCGTGTGGCGCGTGGGGCGCTCGCCCTCGCGGGGGAAGTCCGCGGTGCGGCGCACCCGCTGGTGGGCGGGCGGCGGCGCGATGGGGACGAGGTCGACGGCCTTGGGGCGTTCGGTGGTGGAGGCGCGCATGAGGGCCGCGGAGCTACCACACCCCGCGGAGGCCGTGTGTGACAGAAACGCTTGCAGCGCAATGGGTTGTGGTGCGTTGGAGGGTTCGCGGCGCGTCGCGGGGGTAGCGCCACGGGGCGGTGGCGCGGGTGTCGCGGGGGCTTCGCAGAGGTGATCGCGCGTTGCGCGCGGCGCTTCGGTTGCGTAGCGTCGCGGGCCCTATGTTGGACCTGCGTACCGTCATCGACACCATCGACACCGTGAAGGCCGCGCTGCAGACGCGCGGCGCGCTCCCCGAGGGCTTCGACCGCATCGAGTCTCTGGCGGCGGCGCGTCGCGAGGCGATCATGAAGGGCGAGGCCCTGAAGCGTGAGTCGAACGAGGCGAGCGCGCGCATCGCGAAGCTGCCCAAGGGGTCGGAGGAGCAGATGGCCGCGCGGGCGGTGGCGCGAGAGCTCAGCGACGGCGCGGCGGCGTACGACAAGCAGCGGGCCGAGGCCGAGGCGGAGATCTCGGCGCTGCTGCTGCGCGTGCCCAACCTGCCGCACCCCGACGTGCCCCTCGGGCGCAACGAGGACGACAACCGCGTGCTGCGCACCTGGGGCGACAAGCCCGCGATGGACTTCGCCCCGAAGGACCACCACGACCTCGGCGTGGCCCTGGGGCTGCTGGACTTCGAGCGCGCGTCGCGGCTCTCGGGCCCGCGCTTCGCGGTGCTCTGGGGCGCGGCCGCGGCGATGCAGCGCGCGCTCGCGGCCTTCATGATCGACACGCACGTGATGGAGCACGGGTACACCGAGGTGGCGCCGCCCTACCTGGTGAAAGACACCGCGCTGCGGGGCACCGGGCAGCTCCCGAAGTTCGAGCAGGACCTCTTCAAGATCAGCGCCTCGGGGGAGCGGTCGTATGACCTCTTTCTGATCCCGACCGCGGAGGTGCCGGTGACCAACCTGCACGCGGGGGAGATTCTTGACGATCGCGAGCTGCCGCGGCGCTACACCGCGTTCACCCCGTGCTTTCGCGCCGAGGCGGGGAGCTACGGGCGCGACACCAAGGGGCTGATCCGCCAGCACCAGTTCGACAAGGTGGAGGTGGTGTGGATCACCCGCCCCGAGGACAGCGACGCCGCGCTGGAGTCGCTCACGGGTCACGCCGAGGCGATCTTGCAGAAGCTCGGTCTGCACTACCGCGTGGTGGAGCTGTGCACGGGCGACCTCGGCGCCAACGCGCGGCGCACGTACGACCTCGAGGTGTGGCTGCCGGGGCAGGGCGCGTACCGCGAGATCTCGTCGTGCTCGACCTTCGGCGACTTTCAGGCGCGCCGCGCGGAGATCAAGTACCGCCCCGCGGGGGACGCCAAGGCGAAGCCGCGGCTGGCGCACACGCTCAACGGCTCGGGGCTCGCGGTGGGGCGCACGCTGGTGGCGATCCTGGAGCAGTACCAGCAGGCCGACGGGAGCGTGGTGGTGCCCGCGGCGCTGCGGCCGTACCTCCGCGGGATGGAGCGGCTCACGGCGCGTTGAGCCGCGCTTCGACCGTCGTCGCGCCGAAGCAGCCGTGGCCCATGGCGGAGCACGCGCGCCCGTGATCGGATGTCGCAATGAACTGAAGAGAGTGCGCGGAGGTCATCTGCGCGCGGTCGTGGGGTGATGGAGGTCGTCGCGTGATGCGACACCCCTCCTTCTGGCTCCCCCTCTCGTGTGTCGTCGCCGCTGCGTGCAGCGAGAGCCCGGCGGCCCCTGGGCCCGACGCCGCGTGCAAGACCGCCGACTGCATCGCCCGAGACGCTTCGGGTGACA
>JBILLI010000888.1:0-2991 GCA_044376155.1 Polyangiales bacterium | reverse complement strand
GCGATGGACGCGGTGAGCGCGGTCATGGGGCGGTGCTCGGGGGTGTGCACGGATCCCACGACCACCACGTCGGTGTGTCGCTTGAAGGGCCAGTAGTCGCTCCCGGGCACGATGCGCTTCGTCTCGTGCATCGGGTGCGCGAGGGGTTCGGGCGCGTCGCGCTCAAGGCCCCGCGGGGTGATGCGCCACGCGAGCTTCACGAACGCGAGGGCGACGGAGCGAACACCCCCGGTCTGCACGTGAATGTCGTGGACGATCATCGCGCACCTCCCGGCGCCGACGCAGGGCGCGCGTTGAGCGCGGGCTTTGTCGAGGGCGCGGCATCCCATGACACTTCGGGCTCTGCACGCCCGAAGTCTGACACGGTCGTGGAGCGCTTGACGAAGCTGTGGCTGACCTGGTGGTGGAGCGTCGCTCTCTGCACGGTGAACCCCTGCTCCGAAGCGGTTCGACTGCCGGTGTAGCTGCCTTCGACACCAACCCAGGAGTTGCCGACGGCAGCCTTCACCGACCAGTCGCCGGTGCCATTGACCTGCCCACGTGCATAGGAGAGGGCTCCCTCGACCACGGGGGCGAGCGCCAGCTTCACCAGCCCTCCAGCGTCAGCGAACCCGCGGAATCGGTTGATCGCCTCCCCTGTCAACGTCTGTCGAATGTACCGATCCACCGTGACCGTGCCCCGCTGAGCTACCGCGAACATGGGGAATCTTGCGTTGATTCGTGCGCCAATGGCCGCCGACAGCTTTTCGACCACGATGCCTGCGATTATGCCAATGAACCCGAAGGCGATGTCGCTGAGCTCAAAGCCGATGTCGCAGTTGTGAAGCTCATTCGTCATGCACGCCGCGGTGGGCAGGCTGAGCGGCTCACCGCAGGTGACCATGGTCATCAAGTTGCGGTAGTGACCGGCGAGCGGCGCGCCGTCTGCGAGCACCTTCGACGCGCAGAACGCGTTCTTCCTGCTCGAGAAGGGCCACATCATGGCGTACCAGAGGTTCGCCGGCAGCGTCGGGGTGATGTCGGGGATCAGCGGCCCGACGTCGTGCCCGTCCTGCACGATGGGCCAGCCGTTGAACTCCACCTTCGGGGTCAGCTTGTTCTTGTTGAGCAGATAGCCGGCCGTCCACATCATCGTCGCGAACATCTCGATGGAAGCCTGCGGCACGGGTGCCGGGACGGCGGGCGGAAGAAATCCGTTGTGTATGCCCGCGCCCATGCTCAAGTCAGGCGCAATGGTGATCGGAATCGCTACGGTCATCGTCCGCCTCCCATGTCCCTCGTCCACAGCCGCGCGCTGGCGGTCTCGTCGGGGTACTCCCAGTAGTGAAAGCGCGCGCGGTAGAGCACCGTGAAGCGCCGCCACGGACCCACGATCAACAACGTCTCGGGCAGCAGCTCCAGCGTCGTGGCGCTCGCGCCCACCTGAAAGTCACACGCCACCCGCATCCGCGGCAGCGCGAAGCGCACCGTCCCCTCGGGGTCCATGCCGCGCAGCGTCACCTCCGCGCCGTCCGCGGGGCGGTCGATGATCCACTCGTCCACCGCGCGGTGAAAGGCCCGCGGCGTGAGCACGGGGGAGCCCTCGCGCTGCGACGCCTCAAGGTCCATCGCGCGCATCGCGTGGCCCGCGGAGGACATCGACCGCGTGGCCCAGCTCACGGGCTCGGGCGCGTCGCGCGGTGACGTGATGCGGTGCGACGGATGCTCCACGTTGGGCAACACCCGCGCGCCCCCGAGGATCACGGGATAGCCCTTCGGCGCCTTCAGCGCCTCGCACAGCGCGAAGGCCTGCGACGCAGGGTCGAAGCCCTTGCCCGCGGGGTTGCGCACGTCGCTCACGATCACCGGGGCGTCGCGGTCCACCAGCACCTCCGCGGCGCCGCCGAAGGCGTTGGACCACCCGAGGTCCATGGTGGTGAAGGGCTGCGGCGCGGCGATCACCCCGTCGCGCACCACCCGGTCGCCCACCACACACAGCGAGCGCTCGACCTCGCCCACGCGCAGCGACACGGTCATCTCCGTCACCGCGCTCCCCCGCGGGGCGTGCGCGCTGCCGAGGAAGATCACCTCGAAGCCCTCCTCCCCCCGCGCGAGGTCGTCGCGCGGCATGATCCCGAAGGGTGAGCGCTCGTCGTTGTCGAAGAGCGGAAAGGGCTTCGCGACATCGAGCGAGAGCGCGCCCGCGGGGGTGTACTGCCAGGTGGCCTTGGCGAGGACCACGCCCTCGCGACGATCGGGCTCGTCGCCGTCCCAGACGCGAACGCGGGCGGCGAGGGGGGTGGCGTTGGAGAGGTCCATGTCAGCTCCCGTTCAGTCGGATGTGATCGCCGTTCACCCGCACGTCCCCGCGGGCCTCGATGCGCACGTCGCCGGTGCGCGCGGCGAACTCCAGCGCGTCGGCGCGGAGCGTGAGCGTGCCCGGGAGCTCCACCGTCGTCGCCGCGTGCAGGAGCTTCACCACCAGACCGTTCGCCCCCGTACGAACTTCGACCAGCGCGGTGCCCGCGTCGTCGGTGATGGCGAGGTGCTCGTCGCACTTCAGCGCCATCGTCGCGCCCGCGCGGGTGGGCACCTCGGGGCGCGGGGTGAACCCGTCGAGCACCCCGGTCACCACGGGTTCGTCGAAGTTCGTCGGCGCGGTGCACAGCACCCGGTCCCCCACCCGCACCGCGAGGGAGGTGAGCGTCGGCAGCCACTGGCTCTGTGTGCGCCCCGCAGCGTCGTCCCAGCGCACGAGCACGCGCCCGCGCAACACCGGATGTGTCGCGTCGGTGCAGGTGCCCACCCAGGTCCCCTCATGCCGCCTCGGCGTCGGGCGGGAGGCGCTCAGGGGAAAGTCCACCTCGTGCAGGGGATCCCCCGGCTCCATCCCGCTCTCCCCGTGCACCGCGTCGTTCCGCGCTCTCTTCTCCATGTGCCCCTCGCTTGTTTCTACAAGAACGCCCGCGAGGGTGTACAGCCTCCTCGCGCGTCGCGGGGCCGTACTCGGGT
>JBILLI010000198.1:0-11184 GCA_044376155.1 Polyangiales bacterium | reverse complement strand
GCCCCGAATGGGCGGTCACCTCCAGACACCGGGTTCAGCCCGCACAGGCCCGAAGGGCCGACCGTGCGGGCGGAGCCGGCGGCACGAACCCCGCGTCCGAAGGTTTTGGGTAAAGCCAAGCCCTCGCGGGGCCGGGGGTGGGGGCTCGCTGTGACGGTTGAGACCACGCTGCAGAACGTACGGATCCCTGCGGAGACGGGCGGCGAAACCCGTGCGGGTGCTCGCCACCCCGACGTGGCCTCAGCGGTCGAGCGGGCAGTCGATGCGCTGCGGGGTCGCCGACATCGGGAGGAGCGGGAGGCGACTCTGAAAGCCGCGCGGCTGGCAGAACTCGGGATCCGACGACGCGCACTGACGGCAGTCGAGGAGAAAGTCCTGCCCGGGCGCGCAGAGACCCGGACCGATCAGCGCGATGCCCGAGTTGCAGTCGGGCCCGGGATAGACCATGTCGGCGAGGTTCGCGTCGGTGGGGAACTGCACCGTGCAGCCGCAGCAGACATTCACCGGGAAGTCGTAGGTCGGCGTCTCGATCGCGATGTTGCCCTGCGTTCGACCGAAGCCCGTCATGCGCACGATGATGCGCTTCACGCGCTCCCGAATGCGCGGCACAGGGCAGTCGGTGGTGACGCCCTGCCGGTCGATCACGCAGACGTCGGCGCGCAGCCGCTGACCGATCCCCGGCGGGATCACCTGCATGGTGGTGACCCCGAAGCTCGGCGTGCCGCCCATCGAGGCCGGCACGAACGTCGACTGGTAGACCGAGAACGGCACCTCCACCAGGGGCCCGTCGGGCGAGCCCTCGCGGAGCTCCACAACGAAGCCCTCGATGTTGGCCCCGTTCGTCTCGACGCGTCCGAAGTTCGGGTTCGCCGTCGCCACCAGCGCGCTCTGGAGCAGGGGATTCACCAGATAGTCATCGCGCACGCCGACGTCCATGATCCCCTCGGCGACCCGCTGTGCGGTCGGGTCCAACGGGACCGTGCACACGACACCCGCGGCGATCGGGGCCTGCATCTGCCGGACGAACACCGACACGGCGTTCTTCTCGCAGCTGAACATCGACAGCCCTGTGAGTGCCAGGGCCACAGTACCCACTCCCAAGGACACGCGTCGTCGCGACATGGTCGCATCATAGACGACTCCGGGCGGTCTATCGAGTTTCAATCACCGCGCGCAGCACATCGTGCGCGCTCGCCCAGGGCACCTCGCGCAGCGTCGCCTCCCCTGCCCCGGTCGCCAGCACGAAGCGCAGCGTCCCGCCCTCGCGCTTCTTGTCGTGTCCCAACGCCTGCGCGGCCCGTCCGATGTCGACCCGGGCCCGCGACGGCAGGCCGAGGCGATCGAGGAGCTCGCCCACCCTTTGCCCGAGCCCCGGTGGCGTCACCCCCATCGCCGCGCCGAGCGAGAGCGCCGCTCTCATGCCCACGGCGACGCACTCCCCGTGGCGCAGGCGGTACCCCGACGCCGCCTCCAGCGCGTGCCCGACGGTGTGACCGAAGTTCAGCAGCGCCCGCAGGCCGCGCTCGCGCTCGTCTTCAGCAACCACGTCGATCTTCGCGCGCACCGCGCGCACCAGCACCGCGCGCAGCGCGTCGAGGTCGTCTCCCCGCGCGAGCCGCGCCGCGTCGCGCTCCAGAACCTGCAAGAGCTCTGGATCTCGCACCACCGCGATCTTCACCGCCTCGGCCAGGCCCGAGCGAATCTCTCTCCTCGGGAGGGTCCGCAGCGCCTCGACGTCCATCCACACGAGCGACGGATGGTGGAACGCGCCGAGCAGGTTCTTCCCTTGCGGGTGATCCACGGCGGTCTTGCCGCCGACGCTCGCGTCCACCATCGAGAGGAGGGTGGTCGGCACCGTCGCGTAGCGCACCCCGCGCAGCAGCGCCGACGCCGCGAAGCCTCCGAGGTCGGAGATGACCCCCCCGCCGTGACAGAGCAGCGCGCCCCGTCGATCCATGCCCAGGGCGAGCGCGTGGGACCACACCCGCTGCGCGCCGCGAAGGGTCTTCGAAGACTCTCCGGCCCGCAGGGTGAGCCAGCCGTCGCGCACCTCGGGCAGCGCGGCGCGCATCCATCCGCAGCGCCGGGCCACGGTGGACTCGGTCACGCCCACGCAAGTCGAGAGCCCGGGAAGCTCTCGCGCAAAGACCGCGGGGAGCCCCGACACCGGCGCGGCATGAACGCGGTAGCTCCGGGTCCCCAGGGGCACCACCATCGCCGCGGGCTCGGCTGCCCACGCGGCCGCTTCCTGCGCGAGCGCCTCGACCCCGCGGCTCGCCGAGGAGAGGGTGAGGTGCGCCTCGGCATACCCCTCGGCCCGCGCATCGAGCAGATCTCGCAGCGCCCGCGCGGGGTCTCGCGCCCCGGTGACCAGAGGCCGCGGCTCGCCAGCGGTGATGCGCGCGAGCAGCGTCTCGGCGGGCGCGTCGAGCGTGAGCACCCGCGCCTCGCGGAGCGCGCGGCGACGCAGCGAAGATGAGGTCAACGCGCCCCCGCCGACGGCCACGACGCACGCCGCGGCGTTGCGGAGAACGCCCTCCAGAAGCTCCGCCTCCAGCGCCCGCAGCGCAGGCTCCCCGCGGGCCGCGAGGAGCGCGCCGGCGCTCATCCCCGCGCGCGCTGCGACCATCGCGTCGAGGTCCAGCCGGGGCACCCCCAGGCGCACGGCCAGCGCGGGCGCCAGGGCGCTCTTCCCCGCCCCGGGAGGACCGTTCACCAGGATCATTCGAGAGGCGCCCACGAGTTCAGAACGCCGCGACCTGGGCGCGGTATCCCTCGTGGTTGCGCAGGAGCTCCGTCATCGAGTCGCCGCCAAACTTCTCGAGCGCGGCGTCGGCGAGGGTCAGGCAGAGCATGGCCTCCAGCACCACCCCCGCCGCGGGCACCGCGCAGATGTCGGTGCGCTCCACAGCCGCCGGAGAGGCGTCGCGGGTACGGAGGTCGACCGAGGGCAGCGGCGCGCGCAGGGTCGACAGGGGCTTCATCGCCGCGCGCACCACCACCGGCCCGCCGTGGGTCATCCCGCCTTCGAGGCCGCCTGCGCGTTCCCCGGTGCGCACGTACGCCCCGCCGTCGTGCGCGATGGCGTCGTGAGCCGCGGAGCCCCTTCCCCGCGCCACGGCCCATCCATCACCGATCTCGACGGCCTTGATCGCGTGCACCGACATCGCCGCCTGCGCGATGCGACCGTCGAGCCGTCGGTCCCACTGCGTATGACTCCCGAGGCCCGGCGGCAGCCCGAGGGCCACAACCTCCACGACGCCGCCCACGCTGTCGCCCGCGTGCGAGGCCGCGAGGATCTCCGCACGCATCCGCGCCGCGGACCGCTCGTCGAGCACGCGCAGGTCGTTGGCCTCGAGGGCGTCGCGGGTCTCTCCGTCGAGGACCCACTGCGCCGCAGGCACTTCTGTGGGGTCGTCGACCCCGCCGATGCTACGCACCCGCGACGCCACGCGCACCCCGAGGGCGAGGAGCACCTGTCGAGCGACGGCCCCGGCGGCGACCCGCGCGGCGGTCTCTCTCGCGCTCGCCCGCTCCAAGATGTCTCGCAGGTCTCGTCGCTGAAACTTCATCGCCCCGGCGAGGTCGGCGTGCCCCGGGCGCGGGGTGCTCACCGGGTCGGGTGCGACCTCGAAGGGCGCGGGGCCCATGCGGCCGGTCCAGTTGGCGAAGTCGCGGTTCTCGATGCGCATCGCGATGGGGCCGCCGAGCGTCTCTCCGCCGCGAACGCCGCCCTCCAGGAACGCGGTGTCGGTCTCGATCTTCATCCGACCGCCGCGGCCGTAGCCGCGCTGTCGCCGCGCGAGATCGGCGCGGAGGTGCTCGGCGAGCAGGCGCATCCCCGCCGGCACGCCGTCGACGATCACAGTGAGCGCCGGGCCGTGAGACTCGCCCGCGGTGAGCCAACGAAGTCGGGTCATGGATTCAGGGGGAGACATTGCGGCCATGGGCGCCGCGGGGCAACCGCTCAGCGGCCGAGGGACTCGGCGCGATTCACGATGCGGGGTGTGATGAAGATCAGGAGCTCCGAGCGCCGGTCGCTCTGACGACGGCGGGAGAACAGCACCCCGAGGATGGGGATGTCTCCGAGCAGCGGCAGCCCCTCCACGTTGCGGCCAGTGGTGCGCGAGTAGATGCCGCCGATGACCGCCGTCCGCCCGTCCTGAATGAGCAGGTCGGTCTCGGCCTCGCGGCGCAGGATCGTGGGGTCGCCGCGGGCGCCGGTGTTGTTGAAGTCAGGCTCGTCGCGGTTGATGCGCACGTGCATCGAGACCGAGCCGTCGGCCGTGACGTGGGGGCGCACGCGGAGCTGGAGCTTCGCCTCCTGAAAGGCGGTCTGCACGCCCGCGGCGCTCACCTGCGAGTACGGGATGAGGGTGCCCTGCGCGATCAGCGCCTCGCGGTTGTCGAGGGTGAGGATGCGCGGCGAGCTCACGATGCGGAGCACGCCGGTGCTCTCGGCGGCCGTGAGGCGCACGTTGATGTTGAAGTTCTGCGCCACCGAGCCGAGCGTGAGGCCGAGGCCGCCGCCGACGCCGGTGCCTACCGGGGTGGGGAGGTTCACCGCGAAGTTCGGGTTGGTCGGGCGCTGCCCGTTGATCGCGAGACCCGCGAGCGGGGCGTTACCGTCGGAGGCCGCGCCGGCGAGGCCGATGTTCGACGGGAACGAGAGGCCCGCCGGGTTGCCCGATGCCTGATTGAACGCGAGGTCACCGCCCCACTGGATGCCCACGTCGCGAGAGAACGTGCTCGTCGCCTCGACGATGCGCGCCTCGACGAGCACCTGCGGGGTCTGCGTGTCGAGGGAGCGCACGAGCTGCTCGATCTGGTTGAGGCTCGTGGTCACGTCGCGCACGATCAGCACGTTGGTGCGCTCGTCGACCGAGAGAGAGCCGCGCGACGACAGGAGCTCCCGGGCCCGGGGGGCGAGCTCGGAGCCCGTCGCGTAGCTCACGGGGACGAGGCGGGTCTCGAGGGGTTCGAGCTGCTGCGAGGCCTTCTGCCGCTCGATGGCGAGCTCGCGCTCCTTGTCGAGGACCGTCTGCGGCGCGATGCGGAGGATGTTCCCGTCGCGCTGCATCCCGAGGGAGCGCGCGGCGAGGATCACGTCCAGAGCGCGGTCCCACGGCACGTTGTGCATGCGGATGGTGACGTTGCCGGTGACGTCGTCAGAGGTGACGATGTTGACGTTCCCGACCTCGGCCAGCAGCCGCAGGACGTTGTGAATGTCAGCGTCGCGGAGGTCGATGTCGATGCGACGACCGACCTGCTGCTGCTGCCCTCGGCTCGGCCCGATCTGCATCGGCATCGTGCTCAGGAACCCCGCCGCGCCGGTCTCATCGGTGCGCACCACGGGCTCGTCGCGCGCGATGGTTCTCGACGCTGGGCGGCGCGGCGCGGGGTCTTCCTGACCACCGGGGTTCTGCTGCGCGCACGCGTCACGCGCGGGCGAGAGCACGACCAACGCCGCGAGGAGCGGCCCCACGATGCGCAGAGCGATGCCTGACGCGCGCGCGCCCAGGGACCGCGGGCTTTGGAGACGGTACATCCAGGACCTCATGGAAGGAGCCACCGAGAAGCGTAGCCGGAGCGTGTTCGGAACACGGCATTTGGCGCAACGGATTTCGACCTGCCCGATGCCCCCTCGGGGTTGCGTGGTTCAAGCTGGTTTCGGGGTGCGTTCATCGTTCAACGATTGTTGAGCGGCGACTCGCCGCCGGTGACGCGAACCGCCGGCGGGGTCTGCGTCGGGGGAATCTCGCGAAGCTGGGCGGCCGGTGCGGGCGGCGCCTGAACCACCACGGTGGTGGTGGTCGGTGGCGGCGGCGGCCTCGAGCCGTCGTTCCCCGACGGGGCGGTGGGCGCCTGCCCGGCGCCGCCAAGGCTGTTCGGGAGGTACGACGGCGCGTTGTTCCCGACGCCCGGGATGACCACCGACGAGGGCAGCGCGGTCGTGCTGGTCGCCACGCTCTCATTGCGCATCGCGCCCAGCGCGAGGGAGCGCTCGGTGAGCTGCGAGCTGCGGTTGGATGGGTCCGTGCGTTCGAAGACCAGCTCCGCGGGGTGCTCGTCGAGCTGTCCGTCCTGGGTGCGACGGAGGCGCGCCTGCAGAACGCGCGCGACGCGCCAGTGGACGAAGTAGTCCTGCCCGTCGCTGTTTCGGACCACCTCGCGTCGACCGACGAGCATGCCGCGGCGAAGGATGGTGCCCCGGCCCGACGGGTCGGTCACCATCGCGTACGGGCTGTCGGTGCCGAGGACCACCGCGACGAGGCGGAGGTCATCGATGCCGTACTCCCTCAGGATCACCTGCCGCTCCTCCACCACGTCCTCGACCGCGGTCGGCGGCAGCAGGTCGACGATGTAGTCGCGGAAGGGGTCACGCACGCCGTTGTTCTCAATGAACGCCGACTCCCCATTGGGGAGCGAGAGCGGAGGCGGTCCGCCGTCCCGCGCGGTGCCCGCGTTCTGCGCCGGGGCGTTGGCCGCGGGCGCCGTCGGGCGGGGCGCCGCGGGCGCGGGCGGCGCGGGCGGGGGGTCGTCTTCGCACGCCGTCAGGCAGAGCGCGAGGGCGACCAACGAAGGGGCCAGGTGGTTGCGCATCGAGATCCTCACGGGGGCCTTCATCGCCGAGCCCCCGGCGCGGGCGTCGCAGGGGCCGCGGGCCGCGCGACACCGCGGAAGGTCGTCGCCATCACCGTCGCCACGACCCGGACCTCCCGCGTGGTGGGGTCCTGCGTCGGCGTCGCGAGCTTGATGTTCTCCATGTTGATCACGCGAGGAAGCTGCGCGACCTGGTAGAAGAAGCGCGCGAGCGAGAGGAAGGTCCCATGCAGCGTCAGCTGCACCGGGATGCGCGCGTAATACTGCTCGGCGCGCTCCGCCACCGGCTGGATGAGCCGGATCTGCAGCCCGGCGGCCTCGGCGAGGTTGTTCACGCTGCGCATGAACCCGGGGATGTCGGGGTCGTTGGGCAGCACGCTCTGCAGGCTCTCCGCGCGTCGGCGCGCGCGCTCCAGCTCCGCCTGATCGGTGTTGTACCGTCGGAGGTTCTCCTCCTCGGTGCGACGCTGGGTCTGAAGCGCGGTCTTGCGCGACTGCGCGGCGGTCCGCTCCTCGTCCAACGGCTGGTAGAAGCCGAAGAGGTAGCCGGCCAGCACGACGATCACGCCGAGCACCCAGATCATCACCAGGACGGCGTTGGGCCCGAGCGATCCGAGGAGGTCCTTCGGAGATTTCTTCGCGGCCGCCATCTCAGTACCTCGCCCGCGCGTTGATCATGAAGCTGTGCACTGCCAGCGTTGAGCCCGCGCGCCCACCGGTGATCGAGACCTCTTGGGTGCGCTCAAGCCGCACGTCTTCGAAGTACAGCGAGAGCTGCAGACGCCGCATGAGCTCGCCCACGTCGTCAGAGTCTCGCGCCTGACCGGAGATCTTCACCACCCGGTTCTCCTCCTCGAAGCTCGTCAGCCAGACCCGGTGCGTGTCCCAGGTGGGGCTCCAGAGCCGGCTCCGGTCGTGCTGCCGCAGCCAGTCGACCCTCGCGGCGTCCGCAGTGGGCGCTCCGCCCGGCGACAGGATCCGCGAGATCTCCACCAGCATCGCCGTGGGACCCGTGCGGGCGGCCTGGAGCTGCTGGATCGCGGCCTCGCGCTGACGGATCTCGGCGAGCTCCGCGACGATGCGCTGGTGGTCCGACACCCGAGACTTGATGGAGTCGATCTCTGCCTGCATCCGGTTGTTGCCCGCCACGAGGTCGTCGAGCTCGGCCTGCTGCGACGCGTGGAACAGGAAGAGGCCGCCGAGGAGCAACACCAGCGAGCCCACCACCGCCACGAGCAGCATGCTGGCCATGCTCCCCGCGGACGAGGTGCGTCGCCCCTTCTCCTGCGGCAACAGGTTGATCTTCAACATGACGTCACACCTTCTCCCGATCCTTGCGCAGCGACAGCCCGATGGCGACGCACACCTGCGCGCGGTGGAGGTTCAACTCGTCGGCGTTGACCTCCTTGAGGTCCACCGCGATGTCCTTGAAGGGATCGAGGAGCTCCACCGGCGCCTTGGTGCGCCGCTCGATGGCCGCGCCCACCTCCGGGATGTTCGCGGTGCCGCCGGCGATGTAGATCCGTGAGATCTCCCGCTCGCCGCTCGTGGCCAGGTAGAAGTCCAGGGAGCGCAGGATCTCCCCCGCGAGCCCCTCGACCACCTGCTTCACGATCTGCGGCACCTCGTTGGGCACCACCGTACGGCCGTCGTTCGAGACGCCGGTCTTGTAGAGTTCCGCCTCCTCGAAGGTGATCCCCAGGCGCTTCTGGATCTCCTCGGTGATCGCGTTGCCCCCGTTGATGATGTTTCGGGTGAACGCCGGAATGCCCTGCGACAGGATGTTGATCGTGGTGAGCGTCGCGCCGATGTTGATCAGCGCGATGGTGCCCTCCCGCGGCAACCCGTAGTTCGCCTCAAAGGTGTTCTGCACCGTAAACGCGTCGACGTCGATCACCATGGGCCGCAGCTTGGCCTCCCTCGCGAGCTGCGCGGTGTCGTTGATCTCGTCCTTCTTCGCGGCGACCAGGAGCACGTCCATCTGCCCCTGCTCCGGGCGCTTGCGGAGCACCTCGTAATCGATCTCCACGTCCTTGATGTCGTAGGGGATCTGCTGCTCCGCCTCCCAGTCGATCTGCTCCTCGAGCTCCGCCGCGGTCATCATCGGCAGCGCCATGCGCTTGATGATCACCGCGTGGCCCGACACCGCCAGAGACACCTCACGGCGCTTGATCTTGTGCCGCAGGAAGAGCGCGTTGAGCCCCTCGACGACCGCCGCGCTGTTCATCACGTGGCCGTCGACGATGGTCTGAGGAGGCAGCGGGTGATACCCGAACTTGATCAGCGTGGGCTTGCCCCGCACTTCCTTGAGCTGACACAGCTTGATCGCGCTCGAACCGATGTCCACGCCGACGAGGTAGTTGCCATCCGCCATGGGACCAAAGCCCTCTCGTGGCGCGCACATCGCGCGCCTCGTCCCCGGGATTGAAGCATCAACGCCGTGGCGGGGTCAAAACGAAGCGTGTGGTTCTGGCAACTCCGCCTCGCGAATTCGCCTTCGCCCGCAGAGCTCCCGCTGTCGGTGCCTGTGCGGCGGCGCTCAGCGACGGGCCTTCGACGAGCCCCGTGACTGCGCCGCGTCGACCTCTTCGTCCTCGTCGACCTTGATGTCGTCGACCGAGCGGATGCGCACGTTGGTGGGCTCGGCGTTCGCCTCGCCGGTGTTGTCAAGCTCGATCAACGCGGCGTAAATCGCGCCGATGCCCGGCGCCATCAGCATCGGCTGCATGGCGAGCGCGAGCTCCCCCTGCCCCGTCGCGAGGTTGGGCATCGGGAAGCTCAAGAACCTCGACCCCAGCGCGTAGAGCCCCGCGCCCACCGCGACGCCGAAGAGCCCCTTGAGCAGCGACTCGACCCAGGCGCCCTTCACCCACGGCGGACGGCCCGCGAAGACCCCCGCCATCGCGCCGAGCAGCGCATACAGCCCGTAGGCTGCCACGCCGTCGACGCTCTGGTGCAGGCCGAACGTGATGGCCGCGCCGACCACGCCGCCGAGCACAAGGCCCTTCACGAGACCGAGGAGCAGGCGCTTGAACATCGTGGGAGACGTTGCCACTTCCCCACGGAAGCGGCAACCGCGGAGGTCAGCCGTCGAGGCGCTGCAGGCCGCCGTCGGCGCGCACGTCGGAGAGGGAGAGCACCCGGGGGGAGCCATCGGCGTCACGGGCGGTCTCGACCACCAGGACACGCCCCACGTGGAGACGCTGCACGGCCTCCTCGCGGGAGAGCCAGTGGTCGTGCGCCACGAGGTTCGCGAGGCGAGAGATGCCCGCCGCGGCGGTCGGCGCGTCGACGCCGAGCACCCACGACTCGGAGCCGTTCACCAGTCCGCTGAGGAAGGTCCGCGCCGTGAGCACGTTGGACTCCCCAAGGACGTTGCGCGGCGACAGCATCGCCCGCGCCACCGAAACGGCTTCGTCCCAGCGACCATCGGCGCAGAGAGCCACGGCGTTGGGGCGCGCCCCGCCGAGGCCGCCGGCGGCGGTCACGCTCACCAGTCGATCCCCCGCCGGGACCGCGGCCACGAGGGCGCCGAGGAGGGCGTCTCGCGAGGCCCCACAGGCGCCGACCACGGCGATGTTGCGCCGCGCCGCGACGGCCTGCGCAAGGTGCTGCGCGACCTGCGACGAGAGCACCCCGAGACCCGCCAGACCGAGGAGGTTCGTGGGCTGCGCAGGCGAGCGCTCGAGCAGCGCAGAGAGCCCACGCGACATGGGCGGTGAGACGACGGTGATGCGCGTGCCGTCACGGAGGCTGGCCCGCACCAGCGCGCCGTTGAGCGCGATGCCGTGCGCGTCGAGCAGTCGCCGCAGGCACGTCGCGGCGGCGTCGCCGGTGGAGAAGCACGCGTTGCCCGGCACCGGAAGGCCGCCACGACCGAGCGCGACGTGCCCCGAAGGATCGAGCACCGCGCTGGTCACCCCGGGATCTTCGAGCGCGGCCTCGAAGGCGCCGAAGCCCGCAATCTCTGCGAGCGCATCGCGCGTGAGCTGCTCGGCGGTGATCCCCGGCGGCAACGGAGACACGCTGCGCGCGACCTGTTCGACGGTCGGGCGCAGACGGGCGCGCGCCACCTCGTCACCCACAGCGACCTCGCCCGTGCGCTGATGCGCCGCGCGGACCACCTGCGAGAGCAGGTCTTGATAGCCGTCCGTCATCGGGCGGACCTCGACCGCGGCGACGCGGGGCGCGGGCACCGGCGTGTCGGAGGGGAACTGCGACGCCTCACCAAAGGCAGGCATCACCTCTCGGGACGGCGCCTCGAAGGGCACCGGGGTGTCCTGCGAAGCGTAGCCGCCGCCCGGCTGCGACATCGGCGGAGGACCGCCCAGCGAGGGCCCACCCATCGACGGAGGCCCCTGCATCCCCATAGACGGGGGACCGCCCATCGACGGAGGACCCTGCATCGGCGCGGCGCCAAGAGCCGGAGGAGGCCCTGCGAGCGGGCCCCCCATGGACGGAGGTCCCTGCATTCCCTGCGGAGCACCGCTCATCGGACCGCTGATGCCCGGAGGGCCCTGAAGCCCCTGCGGAGGACCACCCAGCGGACCACCACTCATGCCAGGCGGAGGACCCTGGAGT
>JBILLI010000068.1:0-17729 GCA_044376155.1 Polyangiales bacterium | reverse complement strand
GGGGTCGCCGAAGAGCCCCGTGAGGGCCGCGCCCGCGGGGGCGGCGTCGAGGGTCTGTCGGCACACCGCGTCGGCCGCGGAGAGCTCCTGCGCGTTCGGCACCCGGAGCTGCTTCGCCCACGCCGCGAGGAGCTGCGCGTCGGCGCGCGGGAGGTCCCCGAGGAGGCGCGCCGCGGCCCGCAAGAAGAGCCCATAGGCCACGCCCACGCCCGGGAAGCGCGGGGCGATCCACGCGGGCTCGACGCGCGCGAAGACCACCATGGGGTACACCCGACCGACGCGGTCATGGCTGCGGCAGATGGCGCCCACGGTGACGGGCGTCGAGGGGTCCATGCGGTGGTGCACGAAGAAGGTGGGCGCGACGGGGAACTCGAGTCCCGAGCGCTGCATCGACTCGAGGTTCTCCTGCACCCAGAGGTCGAGCGACTGGGCGGCCGCGTCGGCGGCGTTGACGCGCACGAAATCGCCCTGCGCGGGGATCTTTCCGTAGACCCCGACGGCGTCGCGGTCGCTGGCAGCCGCCGCGTACATGCTCAGTTCAGTGGCGGCTGCGGTGACGCCGCGAGGCGCGCGGCGCGTTGGGGACGCCCGAGAGGTTGCACTCCCGACCGCGGATCGCGATGGGGTGCGGCGCGTTCATCCCCTCGCCGCGGAACGGCAGGAGGAAGCGCCCGGTGGTGCTGTTGTCGCGGCGGGGGACCCCGAAGAAGGGGTTCTCGCTGCGCGCGGGGCGCACGTCGACGCCGATCTCCATGCTCTGCTGGTCGTGCAGGCGCCACACCACGGAGAAGATCCGCGCCTCGGGGGAGCCCCGCACGACACCCGCCTCGAAGAGGCGAAAGAGCCCCCACTCGCCCTCCTGCTCGATGGTCTCGTCGACCCCGTTGAGCCCGCGCGCGCGGATCTTCGCGCCGCGATAGCGCCCCTCGGCGGGCCAGTGGAACTGGTGCCACTCCTCGGGGCCGTTGCGGTAGGTGACCTCCTGGCCGTCGGAGGTGAAGGTCACCTCGGCGATGGTGGGGGTCGGGCGGAGACGGATCTCGAAGTCCACCCGCGGCGCGGTCGCCTCCGGGGGGAACATCACGGTGGACACGTCCTGCGCGCGGTTGAGGAAGGTGCGCAGCTCGGGGCGGTACATCCCCGAGGTCTGCGTGCCGAAGCGGGTGACGAAGTCGTACTGATCACCCACCCGCGGCACGTCGGTCTGCAGCGCCTGCGACCAGAACGCCCACAGCGCCCCGCTCGTCGGCCGGTAGAAGCCCGCGACGTCTTGAATCGCGGCGTCTTGCCCGGCCGGGTTGAAGGGGTACCGATCGCGGAGCGTTCGCTCGAAAGGGACGACCACCGCGCTGCACCAGCGGTCGCTGGACCCGCCCGCGAGGGCGCCCAGCGTGCGGTCGACGGTGATGTTGATGGGCGGCGGCAGCATGTTGCGCAGCACCGGCCGCGACTCGATGGCCGCCGAGGTGATCAGCGCCTCGACGCGGGTCTGCGCGGTGGTGAGCGCGGTCTGCAGCGGCGTGGAGGGCGCCGTGGGGTTCGCGAGGAAGGTCGTGAGCGCGTCGCGCACGAACGCGAGCTGCTCCTGGTACTCGCGCAGCGGCGTGGGCCCCTGCGGCGGGGGCGGCGGCGCGGGCTGGCCCTGCTGCGCGGGGGGCGTCGGCGGGGGCGGCGGCGCGCCGAAGTCTTCGAGGCCCTTGAGCATCCCCTCGCGGGCCACGCTCTGGCGGTTCAGCAGCACCCGGCCGCCCGGGCCCACCTCGGCCGCGCGCGCGGCGTTGGCGGCCATGGCGGCGTTGCCGAGCACCTGGCCCGTGCGTCCCTGGCTCTGCACGCGGGCGAGCACCTGCTGCGTGAGGTCGCGCCCGGCGCTGCCTGCGGCCGCGGAGCTCGCGGCGTCTTGCGGGTCTTCGAGGTGGATGTTGTCCGAGACCGTGCGCATCAGGTTCTCGTACACGGGCGTGCCGCCCTCGGTGAGCCACTGGAGCATGCCGAGCGCGGCGGTGGGGTCGCCCGAGGGGTCGCGAAAGCGCACGCCCGAGAGGAAGCGCCGCCACTCGGCGATGTACCGGTTGAAGTACTCGCTGCGGAGCTCGGCCACCACGAGGCGCTGCTGGTCGGCGTTGTTGCGCACGCTCGACCCGCGCACCCACTCGTCGCCGAAGAGCGAGTCGCTGCTGCTGCGCAGGCGGTCGCGCACGACCTCCTCCCAGGCGCGGCGGGTGAAGGCGCCGCGCACGACGTGGTCGGGCTGCACGCCAACGCAGGTGATGAACTCCGGCGCGCGGCCGATGACGCCCTGGAGCGTGAGGTCGTAGCCCTGCTCGGTGAGCTCGCGGATCATCTCGTCGAGGGCGATGTTCACCGTCGAGAGGCGGTTGAGCACGGTGCGCGTGTCGGTGACGATGCGCTGGTCGCGGGGCACGTTGAGCGCGGCGTCGTCGGCGAGGAGCACCACGTACTGCAGCGCGTTGCGCCGCAGCGCCGCGCGCTGGTCGTCGGTGAGCTGGGTGTTGAGGCTCGCGGCCCAGCGCTGCGTGAGCGAGTCGGCGAGGAAGTCGCGGATCGCCTGCTGGGTCACCGCCGGCTCGTTGGGCGCGTGGGGCGCCGTGAGCAGCAGGTGGGTCTTGAGCGTGTCGTGGTACTGCCGACGCTCGTCGCTGGTGGGCAGGTCGCGCGCGCCCTTGGCCACGACGAAGCGGCGCATGTCGGTGACGTCGTTGGCGAGCACGCGCTGCACCACGTGCTGGCGCATGGCGCGGGCGTACAGCCGCCGCATGGGCTCGTAGAGCTGGTGGCCGGAGTACATCCCGAAGCGCATGTAGAGCGGCGCGCCGTCGGACTCATAGCCGCGCAGGGTCTCGACCACTTCGCGCACGGGCTCGAGGTCGGCGAGGTTCAGCGCCCCGGCGGCCTGCCGCTGCGCGTGGCGGCCGATGCGGTCGGCGGCGTTCTGCGCGTCGGCCGCGAGGGCGCGGTTCGCGAGGTACGCGTACATCGGGATGACGCTGAGCACGAGCGCGGTGGCGAAGGCCCCCGCGGCCATGAGGTAGCGCTGCTTGTTGCGCGCGCGGATCGCGTCGGCGCTGAGCGTCGCCACGTCGGCGTCGGGGAACACCACGCGGTCGAACACGTCGCGGAGGAAGAAGCTCTTCTGCTCCGTGATGGGCTGCACGGGCGCGGCGCCGGGGGAGCCACCGATGCCGAAGGTCTCGCGCAGGCGCGAGGTGAGCTTGTCGATGTAGCGCGCCTCCTGCGTGCCCGAGGTGAAGTACACCCCGCGCATGACGGGCGCGCCCTGGTAGACGTTGGCGGTGAAGAGCCCGTCGACGAAGGCCGCGAGGTTGTCCTTGAGCGACGCGAACTGCTGGGGGAACTGGTAGACCCGCTCCCGCGCGTCGACGCGGCGCTCGGCGCCGATGCGGCGGTACATCCGCTGGTCGACGTTGTTCGCGAGGGCCTTGAACTCCTCGGCGAAGTGGTCACCGGGGTTGGTGATGTTCGACCCGAGGGGCACGGTGTAGCCCCAGATCTGGCCGCGCTCGTTCTTGCGCAGGTCGCCGAAGTACTCGTTGAAGCCCGCGACGAGGTCGCACTTGGTGAAGAGCACGTACACGGGCAGCACGACCTGGAGTCGCCCCTGCACCTCGTCGACGCGCTCGCGCACCTTGCGGGCGATGGCGTCGACCTCTTCTTCGCGCGCGTTGGCGATGTCTTCGACGCTGATGGCCACGAGGAGCCCGTTGAGGGGCTTCTGCGGGCGGTGGCGCTTGAGCAGGTCGAGGAAGGAGAACCACTCGTCGCGGTCGTCGTCGTCGGTGGTGTAGCGCCCCGCGGTGTCGAGGAGCACGCCCTCGTTGGTGAGCCACCACTCGCAGTTGCGCGTGCCGCCGACGCCCTTGACCCCGCCGCCGGTGCGCGCGGAGAGGTAGGGGAACTGCAGCCCGGAGTTCTTCAGCGCGGTGGTCTTGCCCGCGCCGGGGGGGCCGATGATGACGTACCAGGGCAGGGCGTAGAGGGCCTCGACGCCGCTCTTGCCCAGCTTGGTGCTCTTGAGCGACGAGACCGCGCGGGTGAACTCCGCCTGGAGCTCGCGCACGGCCTGCTGCTGCTCGGGGCGAACGGTGCGGGCCTGCTCCTCGGCCTGGGCGTTGAGGGCCTTCTCGATGGCCTTCGCGGCCTTCATGGCCTTGTAGCGGCGGTAGAGGATCACCGCGACGAGCCCGAGCAGGGCGACGACGGTGACCACGATGGCCACGGTGATCCCGGGCGGGAACTTCTCCCGCAGGAGGATCGCGAGGGTCCACGCGATGGCGATGACCAGGAAGGTGAAGATGTATTTGAACACGGCTTCTCGCGCCTCCTGTCAGCGCCCGACGAGCTCGGTGATCCGCGCCAGCACCGCGTCGACCTCACTGCTCAGTGACATCCGCAGCCCCACGTAGAGAACCAGCGCGATGGCCACGGAGCCCACCGCCAGCGCCACCAGCGGCAGCTCCTGGCGCACGCCCGCGCGGACCTCGCCCGCGGGTCGGTCCCCGTGCACCGAGAGGGTCTCGGGGCCGTAGAGCCCGGCCTTGGCCATGTCCGCCGCGAGCTGATCGGTGATCGCCGCGAGCTCGGCCTCGCCGCCGCGCACGCGGTAGCGGCCCTGAAAGCCCAGCGCGAGGCACATGTAGTACACCCGCACGACCTCGATGCGCCGCGGGTCCTGCCGCAGCGCCGCCACGCGCACGAAGAAGTCCTCGCCCGCGGTGTTGGTGTTGAAATACTGAATCTGCAGCGACTTGCTCATCCAGTACTGCCGGAGGTTGCCGCCGGCGTAGATCGCCACTTCATCCGCCAGGGCGATGATCGCGTAGCTGATCTCAAGGATGTCCTCTCGGGAGAGCCCGAGCTCTCCGCCGCGCTTCCCCATGGTGTCGATGAGCGAGCGCAGGCGCTGGTGCACCGACTCGGGGGGAGGCTGCTGCGCGGGGTCCAGCCGTCGGAGCTGGATCAGGAAGTTGAAACAATCCGCTGTGAGGTCGTCGATTCGGTCCATGCCGCTGCGCACTCCCGCATCGGTGCGTTGTGATTATTGCGCCGCGGCGGCCTTGGGGATCGCCAGCAGCTCGAGCTTGATGTTGTTCGGGTCGTAAGGCTGCGGGAGGTAGATCGCGATGGTCCGTTCACCCGCGACGTTGCGCCAGTAGTCGTTGTTCTGCACGAGCACGAAGTAGAGCGTGCCCGCGCGCGGCGGGATCTCCGACGGCGGCCGGTAGGTCACCTGAATGGGCACCCCCGGGAGCGCCGACTGCACGATGGCCCCCACGTCGCTCCACGACGCGATCTTCGACAGCACCGGGATCTGCTCCGCCGCCGTGCGCTCGGGCTGGTTGCTGCGCACCGCGAGGAGGTACTGCGCGCCGCGCAGCAGCCGCTCGTCGTCGAGCCGCCCGAAGTGCAGCCCGTCTTCGCGCGGCGTGAGCGGCACCGTCACGTACTTCTCGGGGTCGATGATCGCGAGCAGCCGTCGGATGGTCGCCGCGAGCTCGCCGAAGGTCGTCGTGAGGTCGTTGTAGAGGAACTTCGGCAGGGTCGTGGGGTCGCCCTGCGTGGTGAACGTCGACAGCTGCCCGGCGAACTGCGCGAGGAGCAGGTACGCGTCCTCGGGCGCCGTCTCGTGGCGCTCCACGAGGTGGTTCACGATCGGGATGAAGGTGTTGATCGCGTTGAGCTTGAGGAAGTTCGTGATGTCGGTGGCGTTGAACTCCACCAGCGCGCCCTCGCGCTCGCGGCGCTTCTCCGAGAGGTTGCGCTGCCGCGACACCATCTCGCCGAGGATCGCGCGGAGCGAGCCCATGAGCCACGGCGACGCCGCGATGCGCCGCACCGGAGGGATGTACTCCTTGCGCACGGTGAGCGTGCCCGCCGCGTCGCGCACCACCTCGGCGATCTTGATCGCCTCGTAGTCATCGCGGCTCTCGGTGCCGAAGAGCACCACCACGTGGCGCTGCGCGAAGGCCACGCCCACGTCGGTCGCGCCGCCGGCCGCGTCGACCACCACCCGGCTGGTGGTGAAGAAGCGCATCCCCGCCGCGGGTGACGTCGCCGCGGCCACCGCGGGCATCCCCTCGCGCTCGATGGGCACGCCGAGGAACACCTCGAGCACGCGCTGCATCGGCGGGAAGAATCCCTCCACCGGGCGCACGGCCGGGGCCTCGGGGTGCTGGCCGTCGAAGGACAGCGGGAGCCCGTCGGGGAGCACGCCCTCGAACTGCTGCACCCGCACCTGACCCGCGACCAGCGCGCGCTCGTCGAGCTCGGCGGCCACCACGCCCCAGTCGAAGGGCCCCATCGCGTTGAGCCGCGAGGCCACGTACTGCTCGTGGTAGCGATCGAGCTGTTGGAGGTGCTGCGGGGACATGAACATCCCCTCGGACCAGATGACCCGCTGCGGCACCTTCATGCGAGCCTCCCGGTCGAGGCTCCGGGGAGCGCGCCCAGGCCGGGCACCGAAGGCACGCTGGGCGCCGACGGCGCGCTGGGCATGCTCGGCGCGCTGGGGGCGCTCGGCGCGTTGGGCACCTGCGGAGCCTGCGGCGCGTTGGGCACCTGCGGCGCGTTCGGCAGCTGGTTCGGGAGCGTGGGCGAGCTCGACGGCCGCGACGGCGCGCCGAGGTTGCCCGGCAGGGTCGAGGGCACGCGGCGGCGCACGCCGGCGTCTTCGGTCACATCGTTGCCGCCGGCTTCGATGTAGTAGTCCTCGAGGAAGAAGTAGTAACGCGGGTCACGCACCGCGGGGGCCGGGGCATTGGGGTCGCCCTGCTGCTGCGCGCAGCGCTCCTCGCCGGGGGGCGGCGGGAGCTCGTACATCTCGCGCCAGGCCTGCCCCGCGGGGTGGCGGAAGATCGCCATGACCACCACGTGGGTGGCGCCGTCTTCGCGGCGGAACGACCGCGCGAGGCGCTGCGTGGGGTAGACGTAGAACTCTTCGACCTTCACGAGGTCGGGGCCGAGCGTGTCGCGGTCGTTGCGCCAGATGGTCTCGAACTCGGCCTCTTCGAAGCGCGTGATGCCCTTGAGTTGATAGACCCGCACGACCACCGGGAGCGAGCGCCCCTCGTCGTTGGGGTTGAGACGCTCGGAGCCGCGGAGCACCATCTGGATGTTCTGCGGCAGGTCGCAGGTGGCCCCGGGGTTCGGTCGCTGCGGACTGCTGCACGCCGCACCCAACGCAGGGACCAACGCGGCGCAGAGGATCGCGCTACGGAGTCCGTGGAGTACCTTCGGCATGGACACGATGATGACCTTCCCCTGCGGCGCTTGACTCTGCCGCGCGCGCTTCACGACGGGACCCGGCGCGCGTTGCCCTCGATGGCGGCGCAAGGATGGCACAGCCCGGAATCGCGAAGCAACAGGGATGCGCGGCCCGCCAGAGCCCCTCTGGAGCTCCACCCCCGGCGACCTCGGGTGCCCCGCCCCGATGCGCTTCTCCCTCGCGTGGCGCGACTTTGGTATAGGATCGCGCCCCGCTTATGGCTGGACGGGGTCTGCTGAGCCGAATCGCCGCGAAGGAACCGCGGCAACTGCGCGCTGAGAACGAGGTGGAGTCCATCGTGGAGCACCTCCGCGACCTCTTGAACACCCGCCAGGGTGAGTCGATCACGGTGCCCGACTTCGGGGTCATCGACTTCACCGACCTCGTGCACAACTTCCCCGACGCCATCCAGCTGTTGCAGCGGTCCATCCGTGCGACGATCTTGCAGTACGAGCCTCGCTTGAAGAACGTGGTGGTGCAGCACGTGCGCGACGAAGACGTGCTGGTGTTGAAGTTCCAGATCAGCGCGCAGGTCGCGACGCGCACGGGGCGCGGCGGCGTGCGCTTCGAGACCCAGCTCCGCGCCGGCGGTCACGTCACGGTCCGCTAGCGCCTCGCACGCGAATGCCCTGCGGCGGAGGGGATACTCCGCCGAACGGAGTCCGTCGTTGTTCAGCAAGTACTACCAGAGCGAGCTGACCTACCTCCGAGAGCTCGGGCGCGAGTTCGGGCGGGCGTACCCCAACGTCGCGGGCATGCTCGCCGAGCGCGGCGGCGACCCCGACGTCGAGCGCCTGCTGGAGGGCTTCGCGTTCCTCACCGCGCGCATCCGTGAGCGCCTCGACGACGACGTCCCCGAGGTCATCCACACGCTCACCGAGCTGCTCTTCCCGCACTACCTCCGCACGCTGCCGGCGTGCTCCGTGGTGGAGTTCACCCCCGTGGCGGGCGCGCTGCGCACGCGGCAGAAGATCGCCCGGGGCACCGAGCTCGCGAGCGCCTCGGTGGAGGGCACCGCGTGCCGGTTCCGCACCACCAGCGACGTCGACCTCCTGCCCCTCACCGTGCTCGACGTGGTGGTCGACAACGCCCGCCCGTCGGAGCCCGTGATGCGGGTGCAGTTCCAGACCCACGAGGCCGGGCGCGGGGCGGTGTTCCACGCCGACGGCGTGCGGCTGTTCCTCCACGCCGACGGGGGCGTGTCGACCATGCTCGCCCTGTGGCTGATGAACCACCTGCGCGGGGTCTCGGTGCGCGGGCTCTCCGCGGGCGCGCGCGGAGTGGAGCTGGGCCGCGGCGCGGTGCGCCCCTCGGGCTTCGCGGCCGACAGCGCGCTGCTCCCGTGGCCCAAGCTCGCGCCCCAGGGTTACCGCCTGCTGCAGGAGTACTTCACCCTGCTGCCCAAGTTCCTCTTCTTCGACGTGAAGGGCCTCGACCTCGCCCTCCCCCGCGCCGAAGACCGCTTCGAGCTGGTGTTCCAGTTCGAAGACCGCCCGCCGGCCCTGCCCGCGCGCGTGGGCAAGGACGTCATCAAGCTCCACTGCACGCCGGTCATCAACCTCTTCGCGTGCGACGCCGACCCCATCAAGGTCGACCCCCTGCAGCACGAGTACCTCCTGCGCGCGTCGGAGCTCGACCCGCGGCACATGGAGATCTACTCGGTCGACCGGGTGTCGGGGCTGCAGGCCGGGCGCACCGACCGCCGGGAGTACCGCCCCTTCTTCGACTTCCTCCACGCCATGGCGCCCGAGGATTTCCCTGCGTACTACCGCACCCGCCGCTCGCGCTCGCCCCTCGATGACGGCATCGACACATGGCTCTCGGTGCAGACGCCCCGCGACGTGCCCGGCTCGGTGGTCGAAGAGACCCTCTCCATCGAGGTCACCTGCACCAACCGCGGCATCGCCTCGCAGCTCCGCGTGGGCGACATCTCCGTGCCCGCCCCCGGGTCGCCGCCCTTCGCGCGCTTCAAGAACATCGCGCCGGTGACCGTGCCCGTGCGACCGCCCTACGGGCAGAGCCTGCACTGGCGCCTCGTGGCCCACCTCGCGCTGAACTACCGCGCCCTCGCCGACGCCGACTCGCTGCGTGCCATTCTCGACCTCTACAACTTCCAGGCGCTCATCGACCGGCAGGCCGCGCGGGCCAACCGCCTGCGCATCGAGGGCATTCGCACGGTCTCGACGCGACCCGTGGAGCGGCTGGTGAAGGGGGTCCCGGTGCGCGGCATCGGCACCACCCTCGAGATCGACGAGGCCAGCTTCAGCGGCGACGGCGACCTCTACCTCTTCGCGTCCATCCTCGACGAGGTGCTCGCGGCGCACGCGGGCATCAACACGTTCTCAGAGCTCAGCGTGAGGGGTCACCCCTCGCAGGCGAGGTACTCGTGGAAGGCGAAGAGCGGGCAGCAGCCGATCCTGTGAGCGAGGCGCTGGTCGCCCAGCTGCTCGCTCGCCCGCAGCGCGTCGGATTCTACCGCGCGGTGGAGCTCCTCGAGCGCTCGAACCCCCACGCCGTGCGGGTGGGCGAGCTCGGGCCCGTGCTCAAGGAGGTCGTGCGCTTTCGCCACGACCCGTCGCTCACCTTCGCCACCAGCGACGTGCGCGGGATCCTCCGCCGCGAGCGCTCCGTCGAAGGCGCCGCGCCGGGGCCGCTCTACGAGATCACGTCGACCTTCCTCGGGCTCACCGGCACGGTCTCGCCGCTGCCGACCTACTTCTCCGAAGAGGTCATCCACGAGGACGACGAGCGCCCCGCGCAGCGGCAGTTCCTCGACCTCTTCCACCACCGCATCCTCTCGCTCTTCTACCGCGCCCACACCCGCTACTCGTACGGGTCCGACTACCTGTCCAACCAGCAGGACGCGTGGTCGCGCCGCACCCTCGCCCTCGCCGGCATCGACACCTTCGACGGCCGCGGCCCGGTGGTGGACCTGCCGCTGTGGCGCCTGCTCCGCCTCGCGCCGCTGCTCGCCTCCCGCGCGCGCACCGCCTCGGGCCTGGTCTCTGTGGTGAGCGACACCATGAGCCACATCCTCGAGGGCGCCGGGGTGAGCGTGGAGCAGTTCGTCGGCCGGTGGGTCTCCATCGACGAGCGGCAGCTCTTTCGCCTCGGGGTGTCGAACTGCACCCTGGGCGAGGACGCCACCATCGGCCGCAAGGTCTTCGACCGCGGCGGAAAGTTTCGCCTGGTGCTGGGGCCCTTGCGCCGCAACGCGTTTCAGCAGTTCCTTCCCGGGTCCAAGGGGCTAGATGCCCTGCGCGACCTGGTGCTCTTTTATGTGCGCGACCCGCTGGAGTTCGACGTGGAGCTGATCCTCGCCCCGGGGGAGACCCCGGCGATGCGGCTCTCGTCGCGCCCTGGCGACGGCTCGCGCCTGGGGCTCGACTCCTGGGTCACGGTCAACGCCGACCGCGAGACCCGGGTCATCGTGCCCGTGCCCATGGCCTCATCCTCCGCCGCGACACCCGCCAACACCGAAACCGCCGCCCCCTGACAGGAGCATCTCTCGCATGGCACTGCTCGTTGAACCGAAGGTCATCGTCCGTCGACTCACTCCGACCAGCCAGGGCGCCCTCTCGGCGGCGTCGGTGCGCGCGATGAACGCGCGCTGCTACGAGATCACCGTCGAGCACCTGCTCGCCGAGCTCGTGAGCTCCGAAGACGGCGACACCGCCCGCATCCTCCACCACTTCGGGCAGGACCGTCAGCGCCTGCTCGGGCGCCTGGAGAAGTACCTGGGACGTCTCCGCACGGGCAACGCGGGCAAGCCCTCGTTCGAGGCCAACCTGTTCCAGTGGATGGAAGACGCGTGGACCGTCGCCTCCCTCGAGCAGGACGTGCAGAAGCTCCGCTCGGGCGCGCTCATTCTGCAGTTCATCCAGAACCCGTCGAAGTACACCGGCGAGACCTTCACCGAGCTCGAGGAGCTCCCCCGCCTCGACCTCAAGAAGGACTTCGACGTCATCGTCCAGCCCTCCAAGGAGACCGCGGAGGTCACCGTGGCCTCGGCGTCGACCGGCGGCGGCGAGGGCCCCGGCGTGGCCGCGGCGGCCGGTGGCGCCAACGCGCAGGAGAACCTCAAGCGCTTCTGCCAGAACATGACCCAGCGCGCGCGCAACGGCGAGATCGACCCGGTCTTCGGGCGCCACAGCGAGATCCGCCAGCTCGTCGACATCCTGTCGCGCCGCCGCAAGAACAACCCCATCGTGGTGGGCGAGCCCGGCGTGGGCAAGAGCGCGCTCATCGAGGGCCTCGCCCTCGCCATCGTCGCGGGCGACGTGCCCGACCACCTCAAGAACATCGAGCTGCTCTCCCTCGACCTCGGCGCGCTGCAGGCCGGCGCGGGGGTCAAGGGCGAGTTCGAGAACCGCCTGAAGAACGTGATCAACGAGGTGAAGGCCTCGGTGAAGCCCATCGTGCTCTTCATCGACGAGGCCCACACCATCATCGGCGCGGGCGGCGCGCAGGGCGGCTCCGACGCGGCCAACCTGCTCAAGCCCGCCCTCGCCCGCGGCGAGCTGCGCACCATCGCGGCCACCACCTGGGCCGAGTACAAGAAGTACTTCGAGCGCGACGCGGCCCTCGAGCGGCGCTTTCAGCCCGTGAAGGTCGAGGAGCCCAGCGAGGACAACGCCGTGCTGATGCTCCGCGGGCTGCGCGGGCTCTTCGAGAAGGTGCACAACGTCACCGTGCTCGACGAGGCGATCATCTCCGCGGTGAAGCTCAGCGCGCGGTACATCTCCGGCCGCCTGCTGCCCGACAAGGCCGTCGACCTGCTCGACACCGCCACCGCGCGCGTGAAGACCGACATCGACGCGAAGCACGACGACCTCACGTCGATGGAGTCTGACCTCGCGGGCATGCGCCGCGAGCAGGACGGCGTGTCGCGCGACAAGGCCCACGGGTTCAAGGTCGACGAGGAGCGCCTCGGGGAGCTCACCACCAAGATCGCCGCGCGCGAGACGGAGATCACCGAGTTCCAGGCGCGGTGGAGCGCGCAGCGCGACGCGGTGAAGGCCGTGCTCGCGGCCCGCGCGGCCTACACCGCCCTCAAGCCCGGGGAGGACCCGGCGCCCGTCACACAGGCCCTCGCCGACGCCAACGCCACCTGGGACGCGATGCGCGCCGCGGAGAAGGCCCTGGGGCGCAAGGCCCTGGTGAACGCCGAGGTCAACACCGACGTGGTCGCGCGCATCGTCGGCGACTGGACCGGCATCCCCGTCGGCCAGATGCAGAAGGACGACGTCGCCGTGCTGCTCTCCCTCGAAGACCGCCTGCGCGGCCGCGTGAAGGGGCAGGACCACGCGATGCAGACCGTGGGCGAGACCATTCGCATCTCCAAGGCCGGGATCAACAACCCCACCCAGCCCATCGGCGTGCTGCTCTTCGTCGGCCCCTCGGGCGTCGGCAAGACCGAGACCGCGCTCACCCTCGCCGAGGCCCTCTACGGCGGCGAGCGCTTCATGACCACCATCAACATGAGCGAGTTCCAGGAGAAGCACACGGTCTCCCGGCTCATCGGCTCGCCGCCGGGCTACGTGGGCTACGGCGAGGGCGGCGTGCTCACCGAGGCCGTGCGCCAGCGCCCCTACTCCGTGGTGCTCCTCGACGAGGTCGAGAAGGCCGACCTCGAGGTGATGAACCTCTTCTACCAGGTGTTCGACAAGGGCGCCCTCAGCGACGGCGAGGGGCGGCACATCAACTTCCGCAACACCATCATCATCCTCACGAGCAACCTCGCGACCGATGACATCATGAAGCTCTACGACGCCGACGAGGAGCCCTCCATCGAGGACGTCGTCGCGAAGATCCGCCCGATCCTCTCGAAGCACTTCAAGCCCGCGCTGCTCGCGCGCATGACGGTGATCCCCTATCGCCCGATCAACCGCTCGATCATGCGCGAGATCACCGCGCTGCGCCTCAGCGGTCTCAGCAAGCGCCTGATGACCTCGCACAAGATCGAGACGAAGTTCGCCGAAGAGCTCGTCGACGAGATCACCCGGCGGTGCACCGAGGCCGAGACCGGCGCGCGCAACGTGGAGCACATCCTCCGCGGCTCGCTCATCCCCGCCATCTCGCGGCAGCTCCTGGAGGCCATCGCCGGCGGCGAGGTGCCCCGCACCCTCGATGTCGGCCTCTCCCCGACCGGGGACTGGCGCATCGAGTTCTCGAGCTGACCCTCCCCCCCGCCGCATCGCGCGGGGTGCCCCTCCCTCCGACGCTCCATCTTTGCTCTCCGCAGCCGTTCCTTCGCCGGGCGCCGGTTTCTTGACGGCGCGCTGGAGCCCCCCCGGATGGTCTTCGAGGATCCCTCTCGCGGGCGTCGTCGCGTCGTGCTGCGCGTCGCCCTGGCGATCGTTGCGCTCTGTGTGCTCACCGTGGGGCTGTTCGCCCTTGGGCAGAGCCCGGCGCCCCGCCGCACCCCCCTTCCGGGCGGCGCAGGCGTGTCCCTGCCGACGCCGCTCACCGCCTGGCGCGCGCCCCCCGCCCCCGCGGTGACCGACGCGCCGCTCTCGGCCGCCTACGCCGCGCGGCTGCGCGAGCTCGACGCCGAGGCCGAACAGGTCGCGCGAGCGGTGCGGGGCCCCGCGCTGCCCCTCCCCGACGGGGCGCGGATGGTGTTCTCGGTGAACGCGCCGTCGTCGCACGCCTCGCTGCGCGCCCACGTCGCGCGCGTGTCGGTGGTCTCGCCCGACTGGTTCCGCCTGCCGGGCCCGGGCTGCGACGTGCGCGAGCAGGTCGACGACGTCGCCCACATCGCCGCGGCGCACCCCGCGATGGACCTGCACCCGCGCGTCGCCAACCTCGACGGCGACCGCTGGACCTCCGCCGAGACCTCGGCCCTCCTCGCCGACCCCGTGGCCCGCGACTGCGCCGCCGCGCGCCTCGCGTCACGCGCCATCGCGTTGCGCGCGGAGGGACTCAACGTCGACCTCGAGGCCCTCGCGCCCGAGGACAGCGCGGGCCTCGTGGCCTTCGTCGCCGCGCTGCGGGACCGCCTGCACCCCAGGGGCCTGCGCGTCACCGTGGACGTCACCTTCGGCGACCGCGCCTACGACCTCGCGCGCCTCGCGGCGGTGAGCGACGGCGTGGTGCTCATGGCCTACGACCAGCACCACCCGCACAGCCCGCCGGGCCCCGTGGCCACCCGCGCGTGGATCGAGCGGGCCGTGCGCGGCGCGCTCACCGCGGTGCCCCCGGAGCGCCTCGTGGTCGCCCTCGGCGCCTACGCCTACGACTGGCCCCGTGGCATCGAGGGCCGCGCGCTGGGCACCGTCGAGGCCCTCACCCTCGCGGCGCGCGTGGGCGCCACGCCCCTCTTCGTGCAGGGCGCACAGGGTCTGCGCTTCGACTACCGCGACTCGCAGGGGACCGCCCATGAGGTGTGGTCCCTCGACGCGACGTCGCTCACCGACTCCCTCGCGCTGCTGCGCGCGCTGCGCGTCTCCCGCGTGGCGCTGTGGCGCGCGGGCACCGAGGAGCCCGCGGTGTGGCCCGTGCTCGGCGGCGCCGCGCCGACCCCCGCGCTCGCCCGAGTCTCGACCCCCGCGCCGCTCGTCGTGGGCGCGGGCGAGGTGGTGACGCGAAGGTCCGAGGCGCGCGAGGGCGCGCGGGTGGTGCGGCTCGACGCGCGAGGCGCCGTGCGCGACGCGCGCTTCACCCGGGTGCCCACCCCCGAGGTGCTGGAGCGCTTCGGCGGCGACGGCGCGCGGCGTGAGGTCGCCCTCACCTTCGACGACGGACCGCACCCCCAATGGACCCCCGCGCTGCTTGACGCGCTGCGGGAGATGTCGGTGCCCGCGGCGTTCTTCGTCGTGGGGGAGCAGGCCCAGGAGCACCCCGAGGTCGTGCGCCGCGCCGCGCGCGAGGGGCACCTCGTGGCGAGCCACACCTTCCACCACCCGGACATGTCCCGCCTCGACGACGACGACTACGCGTCGGAGCTCGACCGCACCGCGCGGCTTCTCGAGGCCCTGGCGGGCTACGAGGTCACCCTCTACCGCGCGCCCTTCACGGCCTTCTTCGACGCCTCCGACCCCGCGTCGATCTCGTTGCAGCGCAGGGCCTTCGATCGCGGCTACGCCTACGTCGGCGCCGACGTCGACCCGCGCGACTGGTCCGACCCCGACGCGGCGCGCATCGCCGCGCGGTTGATCGAGGGCGTGCGCGGGGGCGGCCGGGTGGTGGTGCTGCACGACGGCGGCGGCGACCGTCGGAGCACCGTGGAGGCCGTGCGCGTCGCGGTCCCCACGCTGCGCGCGGAGGGCTACCGCTTCGTGGCCCTGCCCGACTACGCCGGCCTGCCGCGGCCCGCGATGACCCCCCATCTGCGCGCCCGCGAGGCCCTCGCCGACCTCGGCGCCGGCGCCCACGCGGCGACGCTGAGCACCGGCGGGCGCGTGCTCGCCTGGCTCTTCACGGCGTGCACCGCCCTGGCCGCGCTGCGCATCCTGCTGCTCGCGGTGATCGTGCTGCGCGACCGACGCCGCCCGGCGCCGACGCCGCCCGAGGGCTTCGCGCCCAGGGTCACGGTCCTCGTGCCGGCGTACAACGAAGCGAAGGTCATCGCGTCGACGGTGGCCTCGCTGCTGCGCGGCCGCTACGCGAACCTCGAGGTGCTGGTGGTCGACGACGGCTCCACCGACGACACCGCCGCGGTGGTCGAGGACCTCGCGCGCACCGACCCCCGCGTGCGCTGCCTGCGGCGACGCAACGGCGGCAAGGCCCGCGCGGCCAACGCGGGGCTGCGCGAGGCGCGGGGCGAGATCGTCGTGGCCGTCGACGCCGACACCGTGGTGTCGTCGAGCGCCATCGCGCGCATGGTGGCGCACTTCGCCGACCCCCGGGTGACCGCGGTCTGCGGCAACGTGGAGGTGGGCAACGTGCGCTCGGCCTTCACGGGCTTTCAAGCCGTGGAGTACGTCACCAGCCAGAACTTCGACCGCCGCGCGTTCGCGGCGATGAACTGCATCGGGGTGGTCCCGGGCGCGCTGGGGGCGTGGCGGCGCGACGCGGTGCTCGCGGTGGGTGGCTACAGCCATGACACCCTCGTCGAAGACGCGGACCTCACGCTCTCGCTGCTGCGCGCGGGCGCGGTGATCACCTACGAGCCCGGCGCCATCGCGCGCACCGAGGCCCCCGAGACCCTCGAGGCCCTCTGGAAGCAGCGCGTGCGCTGGACCTACGGCACCTACCAGTGCCTCGCCAAGCACCGCAGCGCGCTCCTTCGCGGCACGCTGGGCTGGGTCGCGCTGCCCAACCTCCTGCTGTTCCAGGTGCTCTTCCCGCTGGTCACCCCCCTCGGCGACCTCGCGATGCTCTACGCCCTGAGCACGGGCCGCTGGAGCGCGCTGCTCAGCGGCTACGCGGGCTTTCTCGTGATGGACCTGCTCGCGTCGGTGCTGGCGTTCACCCTCGATCGCAAGCCCTACCGCTGGCTCGCGCTGCTGCTCGTGCAGCGCTTCGTCTACCGCCCCCTGCTCTGCGCGGTGAGCCTGCGCGCGATGCTCTCCGCGGCCGTGGGCGCGCGGCAAGGATGGCGCAAGCTCGATCGCACCGGCACCGTGAGCGCCACGTCGCTGCTGCCGCCCCGCGCGGCGTGAGCCCTCACGCCCCACGCGCGGAGCCTTGAGCGGGGTGCGCGCATCGGGCACAGTCCGCCGCACCTCGAATGGACTACCTCAAGCCCCTGCGCGCCGCGCGTCGCCTCCGCACCCTGGCGATCACGCGCTTCGGTCTGCCCACGCTCACCGACCCCGCGCAAGAGGCCCGCTTCGCCGCCCTCGCGCCGCGGTACCGCGCGGTGCGTGACCGCCTCGCGGCGAGCGCCGGCGCGGGCCCCGAGGGCGCGCCGTCGACGTACGCGTGGGGCGACTGGGAGCGCGAGGTCGCCGACCGCTTTCGCGACGGGTTGCCCGTGGATTTCCTCCGCGACCCGACGCTCGCGCACACCATGTTCTTCGGCGCCACGGGGCGGCTCTCGGAGCGCCTCGCCCGGGTGCGCGCGGCCTTCCCGGGCGGCGTCGCCGAGGACCTGCTGCTCGAAGACGCCGTCGGCCGCCCGCCGCTGGTCGACCGCGAGACCATGACCTCGGCGAACCGCGCGCACCACGCCTACCACCTCGCCACGCACGCGATGGTCACCGGCCGCTCGCTCTTCGGCGCGCGCACCGTGGTGGAGTGGGGCGGCGGCTACGGCAGCATGGCCCGCATCGTGCGGCGCATGAACCGCGCGCAGACCTACGTGATCCTCGACCTGCCGGCGCTCAGCGCGGTGCAGTGGGTGTACCTCTCCGCGCTCGAGGGCGAGGACGCGACGCACCTGGTCACGGCCGACGACCCCACGATCCGCGAGGGGCGGGTGAACCTCGTGTCGTCGACCTTCGCGCTGGAGCACCTCCCCGCGCTCCGCGCCGACGCGTTC
>JBILLI010000065.1:0-17840 GCA_044376155.1 Polyangiales bacterium | reverse complement strand
CACGGAGTCCCCGCCTCCCCTGCAAGACGCTGTGATCACACGGGATTTCTTCGGCGCGGGGCAGATCATGGTGGGCTACACCCTCGACGGGAACAACCGCGTGCGCGAGGCGCTCGCGTCGCGGGGGTGCGTGCAGCGCACGCTGTCGATCCTCGCGCGCGAGGGCGCGTTTCAGAACGAGTACTCCCTGCGGTGACTAGGCCTTGAGGAGCGCGTCCGCCTCGCGCTGGAGAAAGTCCTCGATGCGGGCGCGAAAGGCGCGGGCGAAGAAGGGGAGTTCCAGGGTCACCCGCAGCTCGCGCTCATCAAAGCGCAGGGCCCCGTCGCCGCCGCGGTAGCTCCCGCGGGCCTCGCGCTCGCCGGTCCAGCGGTAGTGGTTCGCCAGGTCGAGCGCGGGGTGCTTCTGCGCGTAGTGCTCCACCCGGGCGCTGATGCGCGCGCGGAGCGTGGGGAGATCAAGGGCGTGGGGGCGCGAGAGCTCGAGCTTCATCGGGGTGTCTGCTTCTACAATGGCGGGGGCGCGTCGGAGGGGCGCGCGCGGGGTCGGGCGTAGCTGCGAATGCCCAGCGGGGTGTGCTGGAGGTCGAGCACGAGCACGCTCTCGGGCGCGTGACCGTCGGCCTCGCGCACCACCTGCACGCGGGGGCGGGTGAACGACTCGGGGCCGCGCACGCCGTCGATGACCATGCCCACGCGCCCGTCGGTGAGCAGCACGATGGTCCCCGGCGGGAACGCGCCGAGGCGCTGCACCAGGGCCTTGAGGATCACCGGGTCGTAGTGCTCCCCCGCCGCGGCCATCATGCGGCTCAGGGCGTCGGGCGGGGCCATGAGGGGGCCGCCGGGGCGGTCCATGGTGAGCAGGTCGAAGTCGTCGGCCACGTGGATGATCCGCGCGTAGAGCGTCGCGCCGCGGGGGTCTTCGTGCTTGCGGTGGTGCTGCAGGCACACCAGCAGCCGCTGCACCCGGGCCTCGTGAAAGCCCCGCTGCTGCAGCAGCCGCCGCGCCCCGGCGGCGCCGTGGTAGGTGCTGTGCACGGTGTCTTCGTCGCCCTCGGGGAGCCACCCCACGTCGTGGAAGGTCGCGGCCACGCCGATGTCGACCACCTCCACGTCGGGGAGCTTCAGCGCCCGCGCGGTGAGCGTCGCGAGGGCCGACACCCGCAGGGCGTGCGTGGGCACCTCCTGCCCGCCGCGGCGCGTGAGGTCGACCCAGCGCTCCATCTGCATCGTGGGCGGCGCCTCGACGAGGGCCGACACCATGCGGCGCACGGGCACGGGCTCGGGCTGCCGCCCATCGGCAAGCTGCTGCCAGATGTTGTCGACCACGCGCGCGGCCTGCGAGCAGAACTTGTCGGTGTCGTCGACGCCGAAGAACTTCGCGTCGCTCTCGCTCGCCTTCCCGAGGATCGCCACCGCGAGCACCTCGACGTCGCCCAGGCCCTCGCGGTCCAGCGCGTCGCGCAGGGCGTCGCGCTTGCCCTCCGCCGGCGGCGCCGCGGCGATGACCCGGATGAAGGCCTTGAGCCCGTCGACGCTCGACGGCGAGTGGAACACCACCCCCCCGCTGTCGTGCTTGGCCAGCGTGCTGATGAGCTCCTGCCCGAGCTCGGGCCACGACTCCATGTGGAGCCGCACCTCGCCGAGGTACACCAGGTCCTCTGAGACCACGATCTTCGCGGGGCCCACGAGGTGGATCACCCGCTGCAGGCTCTCGTGGAGGTTCTTGATGGGCGTCTCGAAGGCCGCGTTGTTCTGGTCGTGAAAGCGGTTGAGCCGCACGAGCCCGGCGATCTCCCGCGCGAGCATCTCGCCCTCGGTGCGCACCTGCGTCGCGAACGCGCGATCCTCGCGGCGCCGCGCGCGCTCCATGGCCTTCGCGATGCTCGCCTGCGCCGACTCGGCGCTCTCTACGTCACGCATCGCGCACCTCCGTCACCGCCTCGGCCGACGGCGGGGCCGACGGCGGCGAGGACGCGCCCGCCTCCGCCCGCCGCGCCTGGGCCATGGCCCGGCGCCGCATGGACATGATCAGATGTTTCACCGCGGCCTCGGGGTGACTCATCAGGGCCAGCAGGCGCCCCTCGGCCTCGGGGGTGCCCAGCGCGAAGTAGCCCGCCGCCGCCGCGCAGGCCTTCGCCGTCCCCGACGCGGAGCTGCGCACGCGCTCGAGGAGCCCTGGGGGTTGCGCCCAGGCCTCGAAGGCCTCGCTCGCGCGCGTCGGGTCGAGGGCGGCCATGGCGCGGCCGAGCGCGATCATCTCCTCCTCCGGGGGATCCTCCTTCGAAACGCGCTCGCCGTGCTGCGCGAGCATGCTGAACGCGCCGCGCTCGCCGCGCCGGGCGATGGCCGCCAGGGTGGCGCAGCGCACCGCGCTCTCGCGGGCGTGCAGCAGCCGCACGACGATGGTGCGCATGATGGCCGTGGTGTCGAGGCCGTCGATGAGCCGCACGAACTCGTGCTGCACCTCGGTGTCGACGGTGTCGACCATGCTCATCAGGTGGGGCGCGGCGTCGGTCGGGGCGCCGTGGGCGAGGCAGCGCAGGAGGTCCGCCGCGACGCCGCCGCGGGCGGTCTCCAGGCGGTTCAGCACGGCGTGCATGCGCGCGGGGAGAAAGCGCTCCACGAGCTGCCGCAGCACCCGGCGAGACGACTCCGCCCGCTCGATCTCCAGGAGGTCGAGGAGCGCGGGCAGCGGGTCGTTCATGCGCGAGATCATCGCGTCGAACTGCGCCGGGGGCTCCATCGCGTCGTGAGGAATGGCCCGCACGAGCTTGGTCAGCGCGCTCGCGTCGAAGCACTCGTGCAGCATGGGCACGAGGGCCTTGGTCTCGTCGGGGTTGTTCGCGCGCGCCCGGGTCATCTCGTCGTGGAAGGTGAAGAGCGCCTCGATGCCCTCCTCGGCCAGGAGCACCTCCTTCACGTCGCGCAGAAAGGGCACCACGTCGTTCACCTGAATGGGCGCGTCGGCGTCGACGCCCACGTGCAGGAGCTCGCGCACGGCCTCCACCGCGAGGGAGGTCACGGTTCGCCCCTCGACCTCGGCGCGCAGCACGGCGAGCTCCTCGTCGGTGATCTCGGGCCAGGTGACCAGCGGCGGCCCCTGCGGGAGGTCGGGCCACGGGGGGTCGAAGCCGCCGCCGCCGCCGCCGCCGCCGTGCTCCGCCGCGGCCCCGGTGGCGTTCTGCGCCTCGGTGCCGAGGGCCACGGCCTCGCCCTGAGGCATCGAGGGGTCGCCCGTGCCCGTGCCCTGCCCGGTGCCGCCCTGGCCGGCCTTGCCCTCGGGCTGCCCGTCCTTGCCGCGCTGCTGGATGGTGCGCCCCTCGCCCTTGCCGCGGGCCTTGCGGCGCGTGGTTTGGTCGGCGGCCTCCTCTTCGAAGCTGAAGCCCTCCACGGCGTCGATGGAGATCGACGTGAGCCCGGCCTTCCAGAGCAGGGTCACGAGGTCGTCTTCGTCGGCGTGGATGCCCACGTAGCGCAGCGAGAGCACCTCCAGGAGCCGCGCGATCTCGGACCACTCCGCCCCGGCGCGCACGGTGAGGTTGCGCACGCCGTCGCGGTAGAGCTTCCACGCGAGGGAGTGCTCGCGGTCGCGCTCCTCGTAGACCACGTCGTCGCCCATCCAGAGCTTCTCGGCGTCGATCTCGAGCTCGAGGTCGCCGTGGGTGCCGAGGAAGTGTGCGAAGCGCTCGCGCAGCCGCTGGAGCTGGTCGCGCACGGCGTCGTTGCGCGGGTCGTAGAGCAGGTACGAGCGCGACGCGCGCGCCAGCGCGTTAAGAACGTCTACCGCGTCGCGGACCCTGGGGTCCTCCGACGCGCCCACGCGCCCTCCGCCTCGCTCTGCGCTGCTCATGTGCGTCGAGAGGGAACCATAGTCCCGGTGGGCGTACGCGGGAAAGAACCCGCGGCGCGCGCGGGCGTGCTAGAGCCGCGCGGTGGCCGACAGCGTGGTGTTTGGCGTCGACCCCGGGTCGCATAAAATGGGCTGGGGCGCGGTGATCCGCCGGGGCAGCCGGTACGTGCACGTGAGTCACGGCGTGTGCCGCGCGCCGACCGACGCCGCGCTGCCCGAGCGGCTCCTGGCCATCGCCGACGCGCTGGAAATCGCCCTGCGCGAGGTCTCCCCGGCCGTCGTGGCCATCGAGCAGGCGTTCTTTCACCGCGACCCCCACGCCGCCCTGATCATCGGTCACGCCCGGGGCGTGGCCATGCTGCTCGCCGCGCGCGCGGGCCTCACCGTGGTGGAGTACCCCCCGGCGATGGTGAAGCGCACCGTCGTCGGCAGCGGGAGGGCCGACAAGGCGCAGGTGACCGGGATGATCCGGGCGATTCTGGGCCTCGCCGAGGCCCCGCCCGAAGACGCCGCCGACGCCCTGGCCGTCGCCATCTGCCACGCCAGCGGGTCGGTGCTGCCCGGCGTCGCGGGTGCCAAACGCTCAAGCGCGAAGCCGCGTTGAGGCCCCCACGGGACTCTGCGCCACGGCTTTGCTACGTTGCGCCGCGATGTCGCCCCCCCAGGATTCTCGGGTCACGCTCCGCCTCCAGAGCGATCCCGCATGGATCGGTCTCGCCATCGCCGGGACCCTGGTTCTCTCCAACGCGCTGTTCATCACGCTCTTTCAGGGCTCGCGGCTGAGCCCCGCGCTGGGCGTGCTCCCGGGCATGACCCTCGCGGTCTTCGCGGGCAGCGCCCTGGTGCACGCCGCGCGGCGCCGGGGCGGCTCGCTGCACCTCGAGAGCAACCGATTCCGCATGGAGCTTCGCGCCGCCGACGCGCGCCACGAGGTGCTCGACCTCGGCGCGCCCATCGCCGCGGTGATGCTCTGCGGCGCCCACGACGGCCGGCGCATGCTGGTGCTCTCGCAGCGCGAGGAGCCCACGGTGGTCATCGAAGAGGCCCACGGCACCCGCGCGCCCGAGGGGGATGCCTGGCGCGCGCGCACGCTCCGCGCCGACCTCGACGCCGTCGCGATCTCCGCCGCCAGCGCGGGCGTGGTGACCCTCGCCCGGGGTGAGGACCTCGCCCCCCTCCTCGCGCACGTCGCCGAGGCCGTGGAGCCCGACGCGCCGTGGCTGCTCCAGCCCATCGCCGGGGGGGAGATGCTCCGCGTCGACGCGCGTTCGATCTCGCTGGGCGGCAAGGAGATCCCCATCACGGCGAAGCTGCGCGTGCTCGAGTACGCCGTGGGCCCCAAGGGCAACGCCGTGGCCGCGCTGGGCGTCGCCGCGGGCGAGGGCGCGCTGCTGCTCCTGGGCGGCGAAGAGGCCCCGGTGCTCCCGGGCGCGGTGGTCGCCGACCTCGTGCCCGACGCGTACCTCCCGGCCACGGGCTTCGAGCTCCTGCGCCTCGTCGTCAACGCCGCCATCGCCGAGGCCAACCGTGACGGACGAGGCTGACCGCCCCCTCGCCGCCCCGCCCGAGCACCCCTGGCACGCCCTCCCCGCGGCGGAGGTGGTCTCGCGCCTGGAGGCCGACGCGACCGACGGACTCAGCCCCGAGGAGGTGCGCCGACGCCGGGAGCGCCACGGCCCCAACGCCCTGCCGCGCCCGCCGCGGCCCTCGGTGCTGAAGCAGGTCCTCGGGCAGTTCCTGAACCCCCTGGTGGGCACGCTGCTGGCAGCCGCCGCGGTGGCCGTGGCCGTGGCGCTCTGGGGCAACGAGCCCGGCGCGTCCACGGGCTGGTCCCGCTTCAGCGACGCGTTCGCGATCCTGACCATCGTCGTGGTCAACGCGTTCATCGGGTTCTACCAGGAGCGCAAGGCCGAGAAGGCCCTCGACGCGCTGCTCAAGCTGTCCGCCGCGCGCTGCAAGGTGCGCCGGGGCGGGGCCGTGATGCAGGTCGACGCCATCCAGCTCGTGCCGGGTGACCTCGTGATGCTCGAGGCCGGCGACAAGGTGCCCGCCGACCTGCGGCTGGTGGCCTCGTCGGAGCTACGCACCGTGGAGGGCGAGCTCACGGGCGAGAGCACCCCGGTGGAGAAGCGCGCCGACCTCACCGTGGGCGAAGACACCACCGTGGCCGACCGGGCCAACATGGTCTTCTCGGGCACCACCGCGGTGAACGGCGACGCCCGGGGCGTGGTCGTCGCGACCGGGCGCTACACCCAGGTCGGGCGCGTGGGCAAGCTGCTCGCCGACGTCGAGAAGAAGGGCACGCCCCTTGAGGAGCGCCTCGACGACTTCGGCACGGTGATCCTCTGGCTGTGCGTGGGCATCAGCGCCGCGCTCTTCGTCATCGGCCTCGTGCGGGGCCTCGCGCAGTGGCACGTGCTGTTGCTCACCGCGGTGAGCGTCGCCGTCGCGGCGATCCCCGAGGGGCTGCCGGCGATCACGTCGATCACCCTCGCGCTCGGGATGCAGCGCATGGCCCACCGCGGCGCCGTGGTGCGCAAGCTCTCCGCGGTGGAGACCCTCGGCTGCGCCACGGTCATCTGCTCCGACAAGACCGGCACGCTCACCCGCAACGAGATGACCGTGCGGGTGATCTGGTGCGTGGGCCACGAGTACGCCGTCAGCGGCGAGGGCTACGACCGCCGCGGCGAGCTGCTCGAAGACGGCCGCCGCGTCGACGACCCCGCCGAGGCCGCGCGGCGCACCGTCGCCATCGGCGCGGTGGTGAACACCGCGAACCTCGCCCACCACGCCGACCGCCCGCAGGTCACCGGCGACCCCACCGAGGCCGCGCTCATCGCCCTCGCCGCAAAGGTGCAGGTCGCGCGGCACTCGGTGCTCGAGGAGCACTCCGAGCTCTACAGCATCCCCTTCAACTCCGAGCGCAAGCGCATGTCGCTGGCCACCCGCAGCCTGCGCGGCGACCGCGACCGCCCGGTGCTGCTGCGCTGCAAGGGTGCGGTCGACGTGCTGCTCCCGCGCTGCGCCCACGCGCTCACCGACGACGGCGTGGTGCCCCTCGACGACGCCCTGCGCGCGCGCATCAACGCCGCCGCCGAGCGCTTCGCGGGGGGCGCGCTGCGGGTGCTCGCCATGGCCGAGCGCGAGGGGGGCGAAGAGCTCGCCGCGCCCCACGAGACCCTGGAGCAGGACATGGTCTTCACGGGCCTCGTGGGGATGATCGACCCCCCGCGGCCCGAGGTGAAGCCGGCCATCGAGGCCGCCCGCAGCGCGGGCATTCGCGTGGTGATGATCACCGGCGACCACCCCGCCACCGCCGAGGCCATCGCGCGCGAGCTCGGGCTCTGGGAGCCGGGCGCGCGCACCCTCACGGGCGAGGCGTTTCGCAAGCTCGACGACGCCGGCCTGCGCGAGGTGCTGCCCACCGTGCGGGTGTTCGCCCGGGTCGACCCCGAGGACAAGCTCCGCATCGTGCAGGCGCTGCAGGCCGACGGCCGCGAGGTCGTGGCGATGACCGGCGACGGGGTGAACGACGCGCCCGCGATCAAGCAGGCCGCCATCGGCATCGCCATGGGCGCCGGGGGCACCGACGTGGCCCGCGAGGCCGCCGACATGGTGCTGCAAGACGACAACTTCGCCACCATCGTCGAGGCCGTGCGCGAGGGCCGGGCGATCTATCGGAACATCCAGAAGAGCATCTTCTTCCTGCTCAGCAGCAACGCGGGGCTGTGCATCGCGGTGTTCCTCGGGAGCTTCTTCGACCCCGCGACGGTGCCGCCGCTGACGCCGCTGCAAATCCTCTGGATCAACCTCGTGACGAACGGGCTCCCCGCCCTCGCCCTCGGGGTTGACCCCCCGGAGCCCGGGCAGATGGCCGAGGCGCCGCGCAGCCCCGACGCGCCCATCCTCGGCCGCGCCGAGTGGATCAGCGTGGGCCTCGTGGGGCTGATGATGGGCCTCGGGGCGATGGTGATCTACTGGCTCCCGGTGTGGCCCGCGGGGCTCACCCCGCACGAGGTGTCGCGCTCGAAGCTCACCATGGTGTTCACCATGCTGGCGCTCTCGCCGCTGTCGCACGCGTTCAACTGCCGCTCGCGCACGGCGTCGATCTTTCGCCTCGGGCTCTTCACCAACCCCCTGCTCGTAGGCGCGGTGGTGATCTCCGGGCTCATCCACCTGCTCTCCCTCGCGGTGCCCGCGCTGCTGCCGGTGTTCCACACCGACCACGCCTGGTCCGCGACCGAGGTCGCCGTGGTGGTGGGCCTCTCGCTGCTCCCGGTGCCCGCGGTGGAGATCGCGAAGCTCCTGGGCCTCACCGGCCCCCGCCGCCGCCCCGCCCGCGCGTAGTTCTCGCGGCCACGGGCGGCGCGTGTACACTCCGCGGGGTCCATGCGCCCCCTCGCGGTTTTCTCTGGCGTCCTCGCGGCGCTCATCCCTGCGTGCACTGAGACCTACGAGCGCTGCGCCGACGGCGCCGTCGCGGTCTCCGCGAACCCCCTGCGCTGCACCCGCGACGCGGCCGCCGACGCGCCCGCCGACGCGTGCGTCGCCGCCGACGAGCCCGGCGACGGCGCCGACAGCAACTGCGACGGCGTCGACGGCGTCAAGAACGCGCAGATCTACGTGAGCGGCGAGCGCGGCGACGACGCCACGGGCAACGGCCTCGCCCCCGACCGCCCGCTGCGCACGCTCACGGCCGCGCTGCGCCTCGCCGCCGACAGCGCATCCCGGCGCGCGGTGCTCCTCGGCGCGGGCGACTACCCCTACGCGCGCGAGGCCGACGCGGGCGCCGTGGTGAGCTACCAGCTCCGCGTGCCCCTGCGGCTCCACGGCGGGTACGCCCAGGACTTTCTCCGCCGCAGCGGCGAGAGCGTGGTGCGCTCGTCGTACGTGGCCGCGGTCATCGAGGGCGGCGCGACCGACAGCTTCGTGCTCAGCGACCTCACCCTCCGCGGCGAGGCGCCCGTGACCGCGCGTCCCGGGGAGTCGGTCTTCGGCCTCGCCGTGCTCCGCGCGGGCAGCGTGCGCCTCGAGCGCGTGAACATCTTCGCCGCGCGCGGCGCGTCCGGCGGCAACGGCGGCGCGGGGACCCCGGGCAACAACGGCGGCGACGCGACGAACATCGCGGGCGCCGCGGGGTGTCGCAGCGCCAACGGCGGCAACGGCGGCAACGGCGAGGGCAACGGCGTCAGCGCCTCCGCGGGCGGCGTGGGCGCACGCGGCAACGAGATGGGCGACGCGGCCGGCGGCGACGGCGGCGTGCTCGGCGCGGCCAGCCTCGCGGGCGTCGAAGGTGAGCGCGGCGCCGATGGAGACCGCGGCGCCGACGGCGTGCCCGCGCCCTCAGGGATGATGGACGCGCGTGGGTACATCCCCCCTGCCCCCGTGGCGGGCCGTGACGGGCGGGCCGGCGGCGGCGGCGGCGGCGGCGGCGGCGGGCGGGCCAACACCGCCGCGGGGATCGCCGGGCGCGGCGGCGGCGGCGGCGGCGGCGGCTGCGGCGGTGGCGGCGGCGAGGGCGGCGGCGGCGGCGGCGCGTCCATCGCGATCTTCGTCGCCGAGGGCACCGACCTCTTCGTGCGCGGCGGCCGACTCGAGCCCGTCGGCGGCGGCAACGGCGGCGACGGCGGCGGCGGCGGCACGGGCGGCGCGGGCGGCAACGGCGCGGCGGGCGAGGCCCCCGCGACGCCGACGCTCGGGGGCGAGGGCGGGCGAGGCGGGCGAGGCGGGCGCGGCGGCGAGGGCGGACGCGGCGCGCGAGGCCCGGGTGGCCCCACCTTCGGCGTACTGCGCGGCAACGCCGCGGGGATGACCGTGATCGACGACACCGTCATGGTGCAGCTCGGCCCGGGTGGGAACCCCGGCGGCAACGGCGGGGGCACGTTGAATCCCGCGCTCTCCCAACGGATCTTCGTCGCACGATGAGCACGCCGCTGCCCACCCCGCGGGACCTCCCCACGGGCCTCGACCGCTGCGCCGAGGCCCTCGTCGCGAGCAGTGACGTGGTGATCCTCGCGGGCGGAGAGGGCGCGCGACGGCTGTACACCCGCGTCGCCGCGCTCGCCGCGCAGACCGGCGCCGAGGTCGCCACCGTGGTCGCAGACCACGACGCGGGCGCGACGGCGCTGGGAGAGGCCGCGGCGGGCGCGCGGGTCGTGCTGCTCGCCTCGGGCCCCGAGTGCACCCCGCGGGTGATGCCCGCGCTGCGCGCCCTGGCGAAGATCCGGCGCGCCGTGCAGCTGGTGGTCCCGGCGCACGGAGACGAGACCGGGGCAGACCTGCCGGTTGATGAGATCGCCGACGCCACGCGCCTGCTCGACGCGCCCCTGTGCGTGGGGCTGGTCGCTCGCGCGGAGCAGCTCGGCGCCGCCACCGCGGCGATGTCGCTGCACGCCAGGGACATGGGACGTCCCTGCGCCACGGTGTTCTCCCTCCAGCGCGTGGGGCTCCGACGTCTCGACGGGCCCGCGGAGCCCTGCGAGGTCGGCAGCGCCGTCTCGATGATCGGTGACGTGGGCGCCCCCTTCGCGGTGCTCGGCGCGGGCGAAGACCTCGCGCCCGTGCTCGCGCGGGCGAAGTCCGCGGGGGTGGGTCCGTTGCGCGCCGTGCGGGTCGACCGACTGCGACCGGGGCTGCTCCCCGCCCTCACCGAGGCCCTCCAGGGCGTGCAGACGGTGTGGGTGCTGGAGTCGCTCCCCGGCGTGCTCGGCGACGAGGGCTGGCTCACCCTGCTCGCGCACCGCGCCACCCAAAGCGCTGCGCGCGTGGTGCCGGTGCTGCGCGGATCCGACGAGTCCCTGCTCGACCTCGACGACCCCGACGCGCGAGACCTCACGCTCGTTCCCCTCCCCGCGCGGCGTCGCCTCGACCTCGCGGGGCTCAAGGTCTCCCTCGCGGCGTGGCAGTCCCTGGAGCTCGTGGTCCGCGCCGCCCTCACCTGCTACCCCGTCGACCTCGCGTGTGACCTCGACGACTTCGCCGCCGCCGTGCGCGCGCACTGCGACGCGGTCGGTCACCCCGCCGCCGCCATGGCCCCCGCGGCCCGCCCCTGGGACGCCCCCGCCGCGCTGGAGTCCTTGCGCGCCAGGGCTTCTGCGCTCAACGTGACCCTCGACCCGGTGGCCTGGGCGTCGCTCGAAGAGCCCGCGCGCTTCGCCCTTGTGCACCTCGCGTCTCCCCGCCGCGAGCTCGCGCGCTTCCAGGCGGCGCTGCGCGCGACGGGGCTCTGCCCGCGGTGACCCTCGCGGGGATCTTCGTCGGCGGCGCCGCGCGACGCATGGGCGGCGCCCCGAAGGGATTGCTCCCCGCGCCCGACACCGGCGAGGCCCTGGTGGTGCGCGCCGCGCGATGCTGCACCGAAGCAGGCATCACCCCGGTGCTCGTCGGCCGCGCCGAGGCCTACCGCGCCGCGCTCCCGACGCTCTCCGTCATCGACGACGACCCGCCAGGATGCGGCCCCCTCGGCGGGCTCCACGCGCTGCTCCGTCACGCCGCGCGCGGGGTGGTGGTGGCCCTCGCGTGTGACCTCCCCTACCTCACCGCCGACGCGCTGCGGGCGCTCCGCGACGCGCCCGACGACGCGACCGTGGTGGCGCCCCGCGCAGGCGTCGACGCGCCCTGGGAGCCCCTCCTCGCGCGCTACGACGTGGCCCGCGCGTTGCCCGCGGTGGAGGCCGCCCTCGCCGCGGGGCGACACGGCCTGCAGCCCGTGCTGCGCGCCCTCGGCGTGCGCGCGCTCCCCCTCCCCGCGGCGTGCCTCATCGACTGGGACTCGCCGGGAGATCTCGCTGCGCCCGCGACGCGTCCCACACCAGCGCCGCGCCGCCGGTGACGATCAGCGCGATGCCCGCGACGCTCTCGGCGACGGGCGTGCGATGAAAGACCGCGACGTCGAGCAGCACCGCGAGCAGCACCTGCGCGAAGCTCGCCGCGCCCACCCGCGCGGCCTTGTCGAGCGCGTACGCGCGGGTCATCGCGAGCTGCCCGAGCGAGGCCGACGCGCCCATGAACATCACCCCCGCGACGGTGGGCGCGCCGAGGTCGGGCAGCCGCGCGCCGCGCAGCACGACGTGCACGGTCAGGGCCGCGGTGATCACGCTGGCCACGGCGCTGAAGTGCACCACCACGGCGTCGACGCGCTCGCCTGCGAGGCGGCGCAGCGAGACCATGGCCATGGCGCCGAAGACCCCCGCGGCGAGGGCGACGAGGCCCGTGAGGTCGCCCACCGCGAGGCCCGGACGCTCCACCAGCACCACGCCCGCGAAGGCCAGCGCCAGCGCGAGCTTCACGCGCCACGAGCTGCGCTCGCCCATGCGCACGCGCGCGAGCAGGGCGATCCAGAGGGGGGTGGTGTTGAGCAGCGCGGTGGCGTCGCCCAGGGGCATGTGGGTGAGGGCGTAGAAGGTGCAGAGCATCCCGAGGGAGCCGAAGACGCTGCGCTCCCACATCGTCGCGCGGTCGCGCACGGCGAGGGAGCCGCCCCGGGCGCGCGCCACGGCCAGCGCCACGCCGAGGCCGAAGAGCGCCCGCGCGAGGGCCAGCATGGGCCAGGGGATCACCCGCAGCCCGCGCGCCGTCGCGTTCATCGCGGCGAACGAGGTCGCTGCGAGGAGCATGAACGAAAGCGCGCGCAGGGGCGCGTCACGCGGGGGCGGGGTCACGGCGCGCGGTGGTAGTACAATGCCCGACGACAGGAGCGACGGAATTCGATGTCACCGCGACGACGACTCATGAACCTGGCCGCAGCGACGCTGCTCATCACCACCTCACCGGGCTTCGCGCAGGAGCCCACGGCCGCCCCCAGCGCGACGCTGGGCGAGGTGGTCTTTCTCGGGGACTCCTTCGGCGTGGAGGCCGCGCAGCTCGCGACCGCGGTGCAGCGGCGCATTGCCTCGGTGCAGCAGTGCTACACCCGCTCCCTCGCGCAGAGCCCGACCCTCGCGGGGGAGATGCAGCTCGACGTGACCTTCGGGCGCAACGGCCGGGTCACCGCGGTGACCGCCACGGGCCTCGGCAGCGTGCCCGCGGTGTCGACCTGCGTCGCGGGCGTGGTGCGCGGGATGAGCTTTCCCCGGCTGCGTCCGCGCGAGGCGCAGACGGTGCGCTTCCTGGTGCCCGTGACCTTCCGTCGCGGAGCCTGAGCGCAGCGGTCAGGGGAGCGCGAGGACCCGCACGTCGTCGAGGTAGGCCGCCGCGGTGTTCGCGACGCCCGCGTCGCCGAAGGAGAGCGTCGTGCGCGGCCCCGTGGCCGTCACGGTGTACGTGACCGTGCGCCACGCCGTGGTCGCCCGACCGGTCCCGTCGCCCTCGACGGTGCCCAGGGCGCGTCCGTCCCAGCGCACCTCCATGCGGTTCTCGGCCGCGGGGGTGCCGGGCCGCGGCGCGAACGAGAAGCGGATCTCGTAGCGCGCGCCCGCCCGCGTGGCGATCTCCTGCGCGATGACCGTGGGCGACTCGGCCGCGAGCTCGATCAGGTTGCGCCCCTCGGCAGGCGCCCCCGCGACGCCTGCTTGCACCTCGATGGCCTCGCCCGAGACCCGCGTCCACCCGGGCACCGCCGGGAGCTGCCGAAAGCTCCCGGATGGGATCGCGGGAGACTCAAAGCCGCCGTTGGTCACGAGGTTCACCGGGGCGGGCGGCGGGTCGTTGGAGAGCGCGAGCTCCACCTGCACGGGCGCGGCGCGCATCGGCAGGCGCGGGCCGCCCGGGTTGTAGTCCGTGTGGATGGCGTTGTAGAGCGCGGTGGTCGCGCAGTTGCGCCACACCCGCAGGCCCTCGCCCTCCGTGAGCCGCACCCCGAGGCCCCGGGGACCGATGAACGCCTCGATGTGCAGGTGCGTGGGCGGCGGCGTCGGGGCGTTCCACTGGACGGCGCACGCCTGCACGGCGCCGACGGCGGTGGCCGCACGGGTCGCGACGTGCGCGCGAAAGTCGAAGGGCTGCGCCGACGCGGCGGCGGATCCGAGGATGGCGGCGAGGGCGGCGGAGACAAGGGCGAGACGCTTCATGGGGACCCGTGGACTCTCTGCGGCGACGGCGCCGCGAGGAGGTCCTGAGCACCCCTCATGCCGCAGAGAAGATGCTTGAATTCAAGGGATCTCGCGGGAGCGACACCGCCGCGTCGACGCCACGCCCGACGCGCTCACGCGCCGTGGCCCGCGACCACCCGCCCCCCGGCCATGGCGGCGTGCTTGCGGTGCCGTCGACGAAAGAGGTCGTCGAACTTCGCGCGCACGAACCATCCCGCCACGAGCTCCCCCAGGGGGCCCATCGGGAGGGCGTAGTCCACGCGGTCCACGAGCCACGCGCCGTCACCGTCGGCCTCGACGCCGTGGCGGTGCCGCCAGAACGCGAAGGGCGAGCGCAGGGCCTCGTCGGTGAACGAGCGCGGCGGGTCCCACGCGGTGATCACCGAGGTCCAACGCGCGCGCAGGGGACCGACGGGCACGCCCACGGTGACCTCGAAGCCCTCGCGCATCGCGCCCTCGGAGCGCGAGATCACTACACCATCCGCGGGGTCGGTGAGCTTCGACAGCCCGTCGGGGTCGGCGTAGAGCGCGAACAGCGCCTCGGCCGGCGCGCTGATTCGCGAGCGGAACTCAACGGTCCGCATCGCGCCCTCGACCTCGCTTGACACACAACCGTTGCATGGGGTTCACGTTGCGTTGGATGCAGCTTCGCCCCTTCTTGCTTCTCGTGCCCTTGCTCTCCGCGTGCGGCGAGACCGCCACCACCACCACGCCGCGCGTCGACGCGAGCACCGCAGCCCCGCGCGACGCCTTCGTGCTCGACCTCGCGTGGCCCGACGACGCCGAGGTGCCCGTCGACTCGGGCATCGTCCCCGTCGACATCCCGACCGTCACCGACGCGCCCGTGCTCACCGACGCGCCCGCGCTCACCGACGCGCCCGTGCTCACCGACGCGCCGCTGAACTGCCCGCCGCCCCCGGCGTGTGACGCGCCGCCGCCCGCGCCGTCGCCCACGACCTCGTGGCGCAACCTTCTCACGCGCCTCACCGTCGCCAAGGGCGCGCCGCGGCACCGCGGGCGGGACCTCTTTCTGCGCGAGGGTGACCCCGCCTGGGCCCTCGGCAAGTTCGCCTACGGCGTGATCGACGACGACCTCAACGACGAAGACGTCGAGGTCTTTCTCCTGCGCAACTGCGCCACCTGGGAGCGTCTGGGCGAAGCCCGCACGAGCACCGACCGCGCGCCCCACCCGCCCATCGAGGGCGTCGATGACACGGGCGGGCGGGTCTACCTCCCGATCACCCCCGAGCGCCCCCTCGCGGTGGGCTGGCACCGCGTGCGCTTCGTCGTGCGGGGCGATCACTCCGCGGCGGACCAGTGGATCCGCGTGGTCCCGCGGGACTCGCGCTTCGTGGTGACCGACATCGACGGCACCCTCACCGACAACGAGAACGCGCAGTTCACCTCGCTGCTCACGGGCCGCCCGCCGGGGATGAACCCTGGCGGCCCCGCGGTGCTCAACGCCCTCGTGAGCCGCGGGTATGAGGTGCTCTACCTCACCGCGCGCCCCGAGTGGCTCTACCCCACCACGCACACCTGGCTGCGCGACAACGGCTTTCCCCGCGGTGTGGTGCACACCACCCTGGGCCTCACCGGCGCCCTCGGCGGCGCCGCGGTGACCTTCAAGACCCAGGAGATCGCCGCGATGCGCGCGCGCTTCGGCGCCGCGCCCGAGGTCGGCATCGGCAACACCGACTCGGACGTCACCGCGTACACCACCCAGTCCGTGCGCTCGCGGTTCTACTACCGCTACACGGGCGACGTGATGGGCGGCACCCGCGTCGACGACTACAACGCCCTCGCGGCCTCGCTGCGCGCGCTGCCAGCGATCTGTCGCTGAGCGCTCACCGCGCCTCGAGGTAGCGCAGAAGCTCCGCGCGGTCGCCGTCGGGGAGCTCGGCGCCGAAGGTGTGACCGGGGATCGACCCGGGCCCTCGCGCGCCGCGGGTGAAGCCCGGCGAGAGGCGCGCGCGGGAGAGCAGGTCGTCGAGGCTCGCGACGGTGCCGTCGTGGAGAAAGGGACCGGCGTGGGCCACGTCCAGCAGCGCGGGCGGGCGATAGCGCCCCGTGCCGCGGGCGTGACCGAGCGCGAGCGCGGGATCGGTGCCCACGCGCGACGCGCGCACGGGATCACCCCCGCCCGCGGGGTTGTGATGGCAGTCGGCGCAGTGCTCCTCGAAGAGCGCGCGGCCTCGGGGTGAGGGACGGGTGACCCGCGGCGGCGGCGCGAGGCTGTACAAGAACACCGCGAGCGCGAAGGCCAACGCGCGCGGCGGTCGCACCCGCTCGTGGTTGGCGTGCAGGAGCTGGGTCTCGGTGCGAATCGCCAGGGCCACGGGGGTGTCGTGACGGATCGTCCCGGCCTGCGTGAGCCAGCGCTGGTGGCGCAGACCCCAGAGGTCGGGGATGGCCACGGGGTCCTGGTCGTCGTCTTCGGTCACGTCCGCGCGGCCGGGGCCCCACGCGGCCATGCGGACCGTGAGCGCCCCTTCGTCACCCCCGTGCGCGCGCTGAAACGCGTTGCGCAGGGCGCCGTAGTCGAAGTCCCGACGGGCGCGCCCGTAGAGGGTGTGTCCGTTCTCCACGGTGGTGTGGCAGAGCGCGCAGGTGATGCCCGTGCGGGTCACACCATCCACGTCGCGAAAGCGCCGCACCCCGGGGAACACCCCGTCGCGGTCGGCGTGCACGCCCACGCGCGCGGCCATCGCGGGGTCGCGCACGGCGAAGTCCGCGAGGGGCTCCGCGCGGAGCGGGTACGCGTCGAAGACCTTGCGGCCCAGGGAGATCCATTCGTTCCAGGTGAGGGGGAGGCGGCCGTCCCAGAGCGGCGCGACGTCGTCGGTGACCGTTGCGTCGACGGTGGCGGCCGTGACCGGGAGGGAGCGCGGGGTCCACGCGGGCAGCGCGTCCCAGCCGCGGTCGACGAGCCCGTAGGACCCGAGGCGCTGACGCGAGTAGGTGTTCTGCGGGTTCGCCAGGGAACGCACGAGGGTCGCGCGGCGAAAGCCGTCGTCGCGGAGGTAGCGCTCCCCCTCCGCGAGGATCCACGCGTCGGACCAGGGCGCGGGCGCGGGCGTGACCGCGGGGCGCTTCGTGCACGAGAGCGAGAGCGAGAGGAGGACGAGGGCGAGCGGTCTCAGGTCACCACCTCGGGCTCGCGCATGAGCTCCGCGGAGACGATCGTGCGCTCCACGCCGTCGACGCGCAGCACCACCTCGATGCGGTACGTGCGGCTGTAGAGATCCGCGGGGCGGGTGAAGGTGAACCAGTTGGGCGCCGAGATCGCGTGGCTCGTGCGCAGGGTCTGGCCCGCGGTGATGTTGCCGTCCCAGGTGCGGTAGCCGTTGGGGTCGACCCACACCTGGGGCGAGCGCGCGGTGAGGTCCTGCAGAAACGCGCCGGTGCGCGCGTCGAGGAGCCGCACGCGGGCCACGGTCACCTGCGCGATCCCCTCGCCCGCCGCGCGCACCTGGATCTGCATCGACGACTGTCGACACAGGCTCCCGCACACGCTGTCCGCCGCGCCGCCGTCCGGGGGAGCGCAGCGGGCGGCGAGGCCCGCGCCGCTGCCCGCGTTGGGACAGTCCTGCGCGAGGTTCGCCGACGAGACGCTCGCCTCGACGGTGAGCGCGCTCGGCCCGTTGGGCGAGACCGTGGCGCCGCACGCGCTGAGAAGAAAGAGGCCGAGCAGGGCGCGACGGGAGAGGGCGGGAAGGTTGTTCATGACGAAGGTGTCTTGCGAGGTCCGTGCCCCGCGGAGAATACCGCGATGCGTGGGTTTCGCGCGTGCCAGGGTGTGCCGTGCACCGTGCGCGTCGGTCACCCCCGGGTCGCGACGTCGACGCGGTCGAGCCAGGCCGTGAGACGGGCGCGGCGGGCAACCGCGGAGCGCTGCGCGGGCGTGAGGTCGGTGCGCAGCCCGTGGAGCTGCGCGAAGAGACCGAGGTCGGCGACGGTCGCCC
>JBILLI010000197.1:0-11244 GCA_044376155.1 Polyangiales bacterium | reverse complement strand
ATGTTCCCCGCGGACCTCACCGCCGACGTCGCGCAGCTCCGCGCGTCGATGGAGCCCCTCGTCGAGATCGTGCAGCACAAGGGCACCTCCGAGTGCCACAGCGCCTTCAGCGCCAACGACGAGGCCTGCGGCTTCGAGCTCCTCGGCGGCGAGGTCTGCGCGGGCGGCAGCACCACCCGCTGCGTCGCCCGCGGTGACTTCGCGCGCCACGCCCTGCAGACGGGCATGTCCACCGAGGCGCGCACGGGCACCAACCCCTACCGCTTCGGGTTCATCGGCTCCACCGACACGCACAACAGCACGCCCGGCAACACCGCCGAGCGCGGCTTCGTGGGCCACACCACCAGCAACGACGACACCCCCGCGGAGCGCACCAACAACGTCAACATGGACTTCTCCCCGGGCGGCCTCGTGGGCGTCTGGGCGGTGGAGAATTCCCGCGACGCGCTCTTCGACGCCCTGCGGCGCAGGGAGACCTTCGCCACCAGCGGCACGCGCATTCGCGTGCGCCTCTTCGGCTCGTGGACCCTCCCGGCGAACGTCTGCACAGACCCCGCGCTGATCGAGCGGGGCTACCGCGAGGGGGTCCCCATGGGCTCGCTGCTGCCGACCCCCGCGGGCGCCCGGCCGACCTTCGTGGTGCAGGCCGCGGCCGACGAGACCCCGCTGCAGCGCATCGAGATCGTGAAGGTCTGGATCAACGCCCAGGGCCAACCCCAGGAGCGCGTGGTGACCGTCGCGGGCAGCGCGCAGAACGGCGCGTCGGTGAACCCCCAGACCTGCGCCACGACCGCGGGCGCGGGGCAGATGTCGTTCTGCGCGGCGTGGTCCGACGACGCGTTCAACCCCGCCGAGCGGGCGGCGTACTACGCCCGCGTGCTCGAGAACCCCACGTGCCGCTGGAGCGCGCAGGACTGCGACAACCTCCCGCCCAACGCCCCCGACGCGAGCGTGCAGAACTGCCGCGCGCGCACGCGGGTGATCCAAGACCGCGCGTGGTCATCGCCCATCTGGCACGCGCCGCCGCGCTGACGCACACCCCGGTGGTGCGCAGTCGCCGCGCCCTACTGCGCCAGGGACCACCGCGCCGTGGGGACCAGCTCCGCCGGGCACACCACGAAGGGCACGTTCACCGCCCGCGCCGCGCGCAGGGTCTCCACGGGGCGCATGTTGCCCACCCGCACCCCGCACGCCACGTCGGGCTCCAGCGCCGCGGGGCACTGGTCGAAGAGCACGGCCTCGGCGTCGAGCCGGGCGTCTCCCGGGAGGTCGGGCCACGGGATCACCGCGATGAACTCCGCCGCCGGGCGCAGCGCCGCGAGCTCCGCCCGGGTGACCCCGCGGGGCAGGAGCACCTGCGGCAACGCCGTCTCCCAGACGGTCTCGCGGGTGGGCTCAAGCGCGTCGAGCAGGGTGATGAGGGCGTCACGGTCCGCGCGGTCGAGGGCGTAGACCACCCCGTCGGCGCCGAGCTCCTGCGCGCCGGTGACCTCCGCCGCGGTGGTGACCAGCGCGTAGACCTTCGCCGTGCGGTGCGCGTCGGCGATGCGCAGCAGGTCGGTGAGGTCGGGGTCGTTCAACATCGTACGTGCCCGAACGACCCCCTCGAAGACCCGGCCGCGGGTGCCGTCGAGGGTGATCACCGCGCCCCGGGAGACCGTGCGGCGGGTTGGGCCGCGGGTGCGCAGCACGCCCTGCTGCAGGTCGAGCTCCAGCGCGGCGCAGCCGGTGATGCAGCAGCGCCCGAGGGAGCGCGCGACCACCGCCGCGTGGCTGGTGAGCCCGCCCGCGGTGGTGAGCACGCCCTCGGCCGCGCGAATGCCCGCGACGTCCTCCGCGAGGCTCTCGCGTCGCACGAGGACCACCGCCTCGCCGCGTTGCGCGCGGGTGACGGCCTCTTCGGGGTCGAGCACCAGCACCCCCGTGGCGTGCCCCGGAGAGGCGGGCAGGCCCGTGGCGAGCAGCCGCCCCTCGGTCTCGGCGACCAGCGCGTCGTCGGGGTCGGTGCGGCGCTGCATGCGCTGCAGGAGGGTCCACGGGTCGATGCGGTGCAGGGCGTCGCGGGGGGCGAGGACCCCGCGCTGCACGAACTCCCGGGTGACCCGCGCGGCGGCGCGGAGACTCAGCGTCGCGGGGCGCGTCTGCAGGAACCACAGCGTGCCCTCCTCGACGGTGAACTCCACGTTGGGCACCTCGCCGAAGTGCGACTCCAATCGCAGCACGTGGGCGCAGAGCGTGGCGTACAGCTCGGGGAACATCCGCGCGAAGCTCGGCGCGTCGGGCTCGAGGGGGTCGATGGAGAGGGAGATCCCGCCGCGCCGGCCGCCCACGAGCTCGGGGCCCCGGGCGAGGGAGAGGAACTCCCCGGTGATGCGCGGCTCGCCCGTGCGGGGATCGCGGCTGTAGGCCACCCCGGTGCCGCTGGCGCCGCCGCGGTCGCCGTAGACCATGCGCTGCACCACCACCGCGGGGACCTCGTCGGGGAGGCCGTAGTCCTCGCGCCAGCGCCGGGCGCGCTCGCGGTCCCAGCTCGCGAGCACGCGCTCGACGGCGTCGGGCACCTCGGAGTCGGCGAGGTCGAGCACCGTGTCGAGCATCCCCGGCATGCTGCGCACGGGGGCCGCGCGCACGCTCACCCGCCGCGGGTCACCCGGGCTCGCGGCGAGGCGCGCGAGGGCCGCGGTGACCGCCGTTCGCTCGCTCGCGTCGAGGCGCCCGCCCCGCGCGCGCACGGCCGTGGTGAGGGCCGTGGTGACGGTGAACCCCGGCGGCACCGGCAGCCCCAGGCGGACCATCATTTCCAAACCAAAGCCCTTGGAGCCCAGGGCGCTCGGCGTGGGTTCGGCGCTGTCGTCGTCGAGCCGCGGGCCGAAGTAACGAACCAGGGTCATGGGGCTGTCCAGGGTGCCACGGATTCACCCCGCGCGGCGGCGCATCGGGACGTGCTCGATGCCGTCTTCGAGGTAGTCCTCGCCGTCGCGGGCGAAGCCGAAGCCCTCGTAGAAGCGCAGGAGGTACTTCTGCGCCCCGAGGGTGATGTCTCCCGGGTGGCGGCTCGTGCAGAGGTCCACGGCGGCCTGCACGATGGCCCGGCCGTGGCCTTCCCTCCGGTGCCGCGGCGCGCTCACCACCCGGCCGATGACCGCGCAGACGTCCCTCACCCCTGGGGGGAAAACCCGCGCGTAGGCGAGGAGCCCGCGCGCGTCGGCGATCCAGAGGTGCCAGGCGTCGCGATCGCCCCCGTCGGGGTCGAGGTAGGGGCAGCTCTGCTCCACCACGAAGACCTCGGCGCGCAGCGCGAGGGCGGCGTAGAGCTCGTCGGCGGTGAGGGCGCTCCAGGGCTTGCAGACGGTTTCCATGCGTGCGCGGGAGGGTGCTTTCGATTCACAATCCGCCGCAAGTGCCGCCTCCGCCCAACGCCCCTGCCGCGCGCGTGGAGTTCCCCGATGCCCGGGTGCTCCCGACCCGGCTGCGCACCTCGACGCAGCTCGGGCTCGCACTACTGTTCCTGGTCTTCGCGCTGCTCCCGCTGGCGACGCTGGGCTTCGCGGGGCTGCTCCTGTGCGTGGCCGCGGTGATCCCGCTGGTGGTGCTGCGGCGACGGCAGTCCGCCGGGCGCTCGCGGGTGAGCGCGTCGCCGCAGCGGCTCTTCATCGACGGCCGCGAGGTGCTCCAGCGCCGGGACCTCTCGTTCGTCTACGTCACCCGCGGCGCGTCGGGGGCCACCGTGCACCTCCTGCGGAGCGCGGCGCCGACGGTGGAGCTCACCTTCTCCGACCCCGCCCGCGCCGACGCCCTGCTCGACGCGATGGACGCCCGCACGCTCCCGCTCGCCCGCTTTCGCGTCGACTCCCCCGCGTCGTCGCGGCTGCCCGCGTGGCTGGCCTGGGCCTTCGCGGGCGTGGTGATCGTGTCCAACGCCGCGGGCCTCCAGCGGGTGGTGTCGCCCGCGGAGGTCTTCGCGCTGCTCATGGTGTGGGCGAGCGTCGCGGTGGTGCTCGGGAGCGTCGGCGCGGAGCTCATCGTGGGCCACGACGCCCTGGTGCTGCGATGGTTCGGGCGCGAACGAGTGATCCCCCTCGCGCGCATCGCGGAGGTGCACCCCGTGGTCGAGGGCGTGAGCATCACCCTCACCAACGGCGAGGTCGAGCAGGTGCACGTGCGCTTCGCGCCGCCGCGGTACGAGGGCACCCTGCGCGCGCATGACTCCCGCGCGGCGTGGCAGCAGGCGATCCTCGCGCGCATCGAAGAGGCCCGCGCCCGGGCCCGCGACGCTGCCCGCGGCGCCGTGCTCCCACCCCTCGCGGACCATGACCCCGCGGCCTGGGTCGACGCCCTGCGCGCCGCGACGCGTGACGGTCACTACCGCGCGCGGAGCCTCACCGACGCGCAGCTCTGGGAGGCCGTGGAGGACCCGCAGGCGCACGCCGCGCAGCGCGCCGCCGCGGCCATCGCGCTGAGCCCGTCGCTCGACGACGCCGGTCGCACGCGGCTGCGCATCGCCGCCGAGGGCGTGGCCACCCCGCAGGTGCGCTTCGCGCTCGAGGCCGTCGCGCGCAGCGACGAGGAGGCGCTGCTCGAGGCCGTCGAGCAGCTCACGCCGCGGCGCGAGGCCCGGGGCTGATCAGAAGGGGTTCTCGGGGATGCCCGGGGCCGGGCGCGCGGCGGGCGCAGCGGCGGGCGCGGCGGGTTGCGCGACGGGACGCACCGTCCGCTGCAGCGGCGTGCGCAGTGTTGGGCGCGCGACGGGCGGCGCGGCGCGCGTGGTCTCCACCGGGGCCGCGGGGGGCGGCGCGGGGGCGGGCTGCGGCTCGACCACCGGCGCGCTCGGGGGCGGCGGCGCCGTCGGCACGGGCACGGGCGCGGGCTCGGGCGCAGGCGGCGGCGGAGGCTCGGGCGCGGGCTGCGCGGTGGGCGCAGGCTCCGCGGGCGGCGGTGCGACGGGCGCCTCGGCCGCGGGCGGCGGCAACGCCAGCGTACCGGGCGCGTTGCGCAGCAGCTCGGGGCTCTGCTGCGGCGTCGTCGGCTGCAGCGTGGGTGTCGGCGTCGGCGCGGGGGGCGTCGGCGCGGGGGCTTCGGGCTGCGACTGCGGCGCCGGGGCAGGCGTCTCGGGCGTCGGCGCGTCTCCCCCGCGGATGAACACGAAGTACACCGCCACCGCGAGCACCGCGAGCACCACGACGGCGATCATCGTCGTGTTGTTCTTGGGCTCTTCGGCGGGCTTCACCGTCGCCGCGGGCTTCACCGTCGCCGCGGGCTTTGTGGCCTCCGCGGGCTTCACCACCGGGGCCTCGACGGGCTTCACCGCCGGGGGATCCGCAGGCTTCACCTCGGGCTTCGCGACGACGGGTGCGGGCTCGGGCTCCTTCGCGGCGACGGGCTCGGGCTCCTTCGCGACGACGGGCTCGGGCTCGGGCTCCTTCGCGACGACGGGCTCGGGCTCGGGCTGCTTCGCGGCGACGGGCTCGGGCTCGACCACCGCGGGGGACGCGGGCTCAGGCTCCTTCGCGGCGATGGGCTCGGGCTCAACCGCCGCGGGGGCGATCGACGGAACCTCTTGTGCGACAGGGCTTTCGGTCGCAGGCGGGGGCGCGCTGGCGGTGACCCGCGCGATGACGTCGTCGACGCGCGACGGCGCCGGGGTCTCCAACGGGGTCGCGGCGGCGGGCGCGGGCTCGTCGCGGAGAATGGCCCTCACCGGCGCGACGTGGGCCATCGCGGCGGGGGCCATGCCGACGAGGGTGGCCTTCATCGCCATCGGGTCTGCGGGGGCCGCGGGCGTCTCGGGGACCTCGGGGACCGGGGTGGCGACGGGGGTCACGGCGGCAACAGGGCGCGCGACGTCCTTGCCGAAGCCGACGATGGTGGACTTGAACCCGCCGAGGTCTTCTCCCGGCGAGGTGGGCGCGCCGAGGACCGCGGGGGCGGTCGGGGCTGGCGTCGCCGAGGCTTCTTTGGTGAGCCGCAGGGCCTCGCCGAGCAGCGCGCTCATCTGGCGCATCTGCGTCTGGTCTTCGAGGTTGGGCTGCTGCGCGGGGGTCGCGCCGGCGGCGCCGAAGAAGTCCGGGCGGGCCTCGGCCTGCGGGCGAATGGAGGGGCCCGTGGGCACGATCATCGAGGGCGCGCGCAGGCTCTCGAAGTGCGGCCCGGCGCCTTCGCCCTTGCGGGCCATGATCCCGTCGATGACGGCGAGGGAGGCGTCTTCGACCTTGAGGAAGCGAATGCCCATGCCCGCGGGCGCGTCGGGTCGGGCCTCGGGCTCCTCGCGGCGCTGCACCACGCGGCCCACGGCGCCGAGCACGGGCGTGCCGTCTTTGAGCTGGATCTCGATCTTGAGCAGCGCCCCGAGCGCGGGAGGCTTCGGGGTCTTGATGAACATCCCGCTGCGGGAGATGTCCTTGCTGTACTGCTCGATGAACTCGTCGACGGTGGTGCTCTTGTAGCGAGCCCGGAGGGTCTGGGCCTTGACCCGCTGGTCCTTGCGCGTTTCTTCAGCCATCGATGCCGTCTCGTCTCTGTGGAGCCTCGGGGCCGCCCCGTTGCGGAGGTCGGAGACTATCCCCGCGGCGTCGACTCGCGAAGGGGGAGCCGTGGTGTCGCGGTCGTTTTGTGAGGGCGCGTCCTACAGCGTGCGGCGCCCTTCGAGGGCGCGGCCGAGGGTGATGGGGTCGGTGAACTCCAGGTCGCCTCCGTGGGGCACCCCCGAGGCGATGCGGCTCACGCGCAGCCCCGCGCCGCGGAGCGCCTCGGCGAGGTAGAGCGACGTGGCCTCGCCCTCCACCGTCGGCGGCGTGGCGAGGATCACCTCCGTGACACCCTCCCGCGTCACGCGCTCCAGCAGCGGTTGCAGCGGAAACTCTCCGGGCCCGATGCCCCCCAGCGGGTCGAGCAGGCAGTGGAGCACGTGGTAGCGCCCCTGAAAGACCCGCGCGCGCTCGAGGGCGTCGACGTCCATGGGTCTCGCGACGACGCAGAGGGTCTCGCTCCCGCGGCGGGGATCTGTACAAAGTGTGCACACCGCGCGGGCGGTGAAGTTCCCGCACACGCCACAACGGCGCACGCGTTGGGAGAGCGTGGCCACGGCGCGGCCGAGGCGCTCGGCGTACTCGGTGTCGGCGTTGAGCAGGTGGTGGGCGATGCGCCGCGCGGACTTCTCCCCGAGGCCGGGCAGCCGGGTGAGCAGTCGTACGAGGTCCCGCACGGGGTCGTCGCCGTCGCCGTCGATCATCCCTGCGCGGTCAGGTGATGCCCGGGATCTTCAGGCCGCCGGTGGCCTTCTCGATCTCCTGGTCCATGGCCTTGCTGGCGGCCTCGAGGGCGGCGTTCGCGGTGGCCACGACGGCGTCCCAGGCGAGCTCGGGGTCCGACGCGAAGAACGCCGGGTCGACGTCGATGCGCACGAGCTTGCGCCCGTAGCTCGCCGTGACCTTCACCTTGTCGTTGGCCCCGGTGGCCTCGAGGGTGCGGTCTTGCAGCCCCTTGCGCGTGTCTTCGACCTTCTTGTTCAGGCGCGAGGCCTGGCGCATCAGCTCGTTCATTCCGCCGCGAAACTGCATGGTCCGTCCTCTCCGAAGGGGGCGCCGTTCATACACCAACTTCACCCCCCGGCGGGAACTTCTCCCCCGCTCGTACGTACCAAGGCCTCATGCGCGCGATGTCACTGCTCCTCGCCCTGCTGCTGGTGTCGGCACCGTTGGCGGTCTCGGCCCAGGTCTACGCCCCGCCTGCGGGCTCGGCGAGCGCGCGGGTGCTCGCGGCGCTCGGGGCCATCGCGAGCAACCACCGCAGCGGGCGCTACACCCACGACACCCGCATCGACCTCCGCGCCGGGCGCTACGAGTGGGACTGCTCGGCCATGGCCGCGTACGTGCTCCGCCGCAGCGCGCCGCAGACGATCCGCGAGATCACCAACACCCGCCCCGTGGCGGTGGACTTCTACCGTGCGATTCGTCGCAGCCCCGCGGGGATGAACCGCGGCGCGTGGCTGCGGGTCGCGCGCGTCGCCGACGCCCGCCCGGGGGACGTGTTCGCGTGGCAGCGCCCGCGGTGGTTCCCCTCACGCAACACGGGCCACGTGGGCTTCGTCGTGGGGATGCCGCGGGTCACCGCCCAGGGGGTGCTCCTGCGCATCGCCGACGCGACCAGCGTGGGTCACGACGAAGACAACCGTGATGGCGAGACCCGCACGGGCTTCGGCTACGGCACGCTGCTGGTGACCATCGACCCCGCCACGGGGGGAGGCACGGCCTACGGGTGGGCGGGGGCGCGCACGCCCGACGAGTGGATGGTCCCCACCGAGGTGGTCATCGGCCGCCCGCTGCGCTGACCGGTCCTCAGCGAAAGATCGACCGGCGTTCTTTGAGGCCGCGGTTGATCATCGACTGCACGGTGCCGCGCACCTTCGCGACCTTCTCTTCCATCACCGCGTCTTCGTCGTCGGGGTCGCCCTGGAACATCATGGGCTCGCCGAAGTGAATGCGGTAGCGGGTCGGGAGCGGCAGGAAGCCACCCGGGATCAAGAGCTGCGGCAGCAGCGGGAGCGCGGGCATGCCCAGGAGCTTCGCGAGGGGCTTCATGTCGCTCACGGAGACGTACTGCTCCTCGGCGCCGATGACCGCCACGGGCACGATGGGCGTGCGGGTCTGCAGCGCGAGGCGCATGAACCCGCTGCCGAACTCGGTGAGCTTGTAGCGCTGCGAGAAGGGCTTGGAGATCCCGCGGGAGCCCTCGGGGAACACCAGGATGGGCTCGTCCATTTCCAACAGACGCAGGCAGTTCTCGGGCACGCCCACGATCTGCCCCACGCGGGGGAAGAACTCGCTCACGAAGGGGAGCGTGGCGGTCCATTTCTCCACCATGCTCCGCACGAAGCGCGGGGGCGTGCGGTCGAGGAGCAGGGCGCACGCGATGGCCATGCCGTCGAGGGGGAGCTGGCCCGAGTGGTTCGAGATCAGCAGCACGCGCCCGTCGGGCACGTTCTCCATCCCGAAGACCTCGGTGCGGAACCAGTCGCGGTAGAGCCACCGCGCGACGACCACGGCGTAGCGGGCCACCGCGGGGTCGAGGCCGAAGGGGTCCACGGTGCCTCCCTCGGCCTCTTTCACCGCGCGCAGGCGGGCCGCGGCGTCGTCGCCCAGGGCCTCGTCGACCATCGCGTCGAGGCGCGTGCGCACGCGCCGCCGGAGCCGCTCCAGGCCCGCGAGGGGGCCCGTGGGGAGGCGCCTCGCGGGGCTCATGGCGCGGGGTGCGCGGCCATCCACCGCCCCAGCGCGCGGGCCCACTCCGGCCCGAAGCTCGGGACGTGTCCGCCGCCCTGCATGGTCCAGAGTTCGGCGCCGCCGCCCATGCAATCGGGCGCGCGCTCGACGCGGGTCTCGGCGCCGTCGACGGTGCGCTCGAGGTCCATGGGCTCGCTCACCATGGCCAGCGCGCCGCAACGGTTGTGCGTCACCCACTGCGCCACGGAGTTGCGTGCCGAGGGATAGGGCCCGCCCGTGGAGATCGGGGTGCGGCCGCCGTTGATGCGGATCACGTCGTCGGCGGTGCCGTGCACCTGCAGCATCGCGACGGGGCGCGTCGGGGTGCAGCGCATCGGGTCGGACCACGCCGCGCCCGCGAGGCTCACGAAGCCCGCGATGCGATTCGCGCGCTCGCACGCGTAGCGGTGGGCCATGAAGCCGCCGTTGGAGTGTCCGAGCAGGAAGATGCGCCGCGGGTCGATGTTGTACTGCGCGCGCATGTCGTCGATGACGGCGTCGATGTAGCCCACGTCGTCGATCTCACGGCGCTCGAAGTCGCAGCAGCCGTCGGTGGCGTTCCAGAAGCGGCGCCCGCTGGAGTCGGTGGTGCCGTCGGGGTAGGCGAGCGCGAAGTTCTCGGTGCTCGTCGCCGCGAGGAGGTTGAGGTACCCGGCCTGCACGAAGCCGCCCGCGCCATACCCGTGCAGGAGGATCACCAGGGGAATGGGCCGCGCGGGGTCATAACTCGACGGCACCCGGTGCATGTACGGGCGCTCGGCGATGCGCGGCGACGGCGCGTAGGGGGTGTCGGTGACCGCAGGGACGTCCGCGGCCGCGGGCACGTCGGTGACGGACGCGTCGGTGACGGACGCGTCGGTGACTGATGGGGTGACGGCCGGCGTGGGGTTCGACGCGCAGGCGATGAGCAGCGGGAGGAGGGAGAGAACGCGCTTCATGGACGCACCTGCGCGGAGTGGGCGATGGGGTAGCGGTGATTGGTCCAGTAGGTGATGCCCTCGTCGAGCACCGCGGTGTTGCGAAAGCCCCGGCGGCGGAGCTCGTCGACGACGTGCCCCGAGGCGGCGTGGGGGCAGGCGCAGTAGGCGATGATCCAGGTGCCGTCGCGGGGCAGGCGCGTGGCCATGTCTTCGATGTTGTAGAACGGGAAGGGCAGCGCGCCGGGGATGTGACCGCGGTGCCAGTCCGAGGTCGCGCGGGCGTCGAGGATGATCACCTTGCGCCCGTCGTTGAGCGCGCGCATCACCTGGTCGGCGGGCACGAAGCGCTGCTCGCGGAGGGTGAACGACGGCGCGCGGCCCTCGGGGTGGATCACCGACTGGTCGAGCCCGGGCGGCGGTTCGTACTGCGGTTCCGTGGGCGGCGCGGGGTTGAACGAGAGCGTGTGGATGTGCGCCACGAGCCCGTCGACCGTCTGCGGCGAGAGGTCGACGAAGGCCTGCATCGGCGTGCCCGCGCGGCCGTGACGGATGGTGCGGCGCAAGAACCCAGGGGTCACCACCCGGAGGAAGTTCGGGTGCGTCACGCTCGTGGCCGTCGCGCTGCCCTGCCCGCGGTCGCCGTGGCAGCTCTGGCAGCGCTGCGCCCACACCGACCGCGCGGACTCGAGGTCCCCCGTGAGCGGTGACTCGTCGAGGAGGTTCGGGCGGTGCCGCCCCCGGCTGCGCAGAAAGGCCACGAGGTCATCGATCTGCTTCGCGTCGAGGGGCCCGCCCGCGGTGGTGGACCACGCCGACATGGGCGTGCCCGGTCGCCCGTGGGTGATCGCGTCGCGCAGAAATCCATCGCTCGCCACCGCGAGAAAATCACGGTTCCCCAGGGCGTTGGCGTGGTCCGCCGCGTAGCCCTTGAGGTCGCGGCTGTGGCAGAGCGCGCAGTAGCGGTCGTAGAGCCGATGGCCGCGGCGCACCTCGGCGCGCACCGTGGGGCCGCCGTGCAGCCGCGCGCGCACGCGTCGACAGCCCGCCGTGGGCGAGAGCGCGAGCAG
>JBILLI010000887.1:0-3016 GCA_044376155.1 Polyangiales bacterium | reverse complement strand
TGGCTTCGGTGCGCCCGCCCCGCAGCAGGGTGGCTTCGGCGCCCCGCAGCAGGGTGGCTTCGGCGCTCCGCAGCAGCAGGGTGGCTTTGGCGCCCCGCAGCAGGGTGGCTTCGGCGCCCCGCAGCAGGGTGGCTTCGGCGCCCCGCAGCCGGGCGGCTTCAACCCCATGCAGCCGGGCGGCGGGATGATCCCCGCGGGCATGGCGCCCACCGCGGGCGGCATCCCCTTCCAGCCGGGCATGAAGTCGCAGACGCTGGGCATGGACTATAACCAGGCCGGCTTCTTCTGCTACCTGCCGTGCGTGGGCATCGTCGCGTTGGTCTTCGCGATCACCGAGCCCAAGGAGCCCGCCCGCAAGTGGCTGCGCTTCCACGCGTTCCAGGCGCTCCTCGTGGGTGTCGCGGGCAACGTGGTGATCAACATCGTCTCGTCGATCCTCGGCCGCATCGCGACCCCGCTGGCCCTCATCGGCACGCTCGGCAGCCTCGGGCTGCTCGTGTACATGGTGATGCTCGGCCTGAAGGCGAAGAACGGCGAGACGCCCAAGGTCCCCGTGCTCGGCGAGTACGCCGAGAAGTGGGCCTGATCCCCGCCTCCCTTCGCCCCCGCTGAGCGCCGCGCTCAGAACGTGTCGGGCAACGTCGGCACTCCATTCTCATCGCGCGCCGCGCTCCCCAAGAAGCGCGACGCGCGACCCTGCGCGCTCCGCACCCGAAAGATCACGAAATGCCCGTCGACCCCGGTGGGCGCATCGACCTGCGACCACGCGCCCGTCACGCCCGACACATTGGCGCGCAGCGGGAGCGCGGGGGCGGGGGCGCCGAGGATGTTCCATCCGGGCTCGTCGTGCAGCACGGGCTGCGCGAGGGGCAGGCCGATGCTCAGGGCCAGCGCGGCGATGCCCGGCGGCGGCGCGTACCGATCGACGAATCCCTGTGTCTGAAACACATGCTTCGCGCGATTGCCCGCCCGCGGCTCGCGGACGATGTACCGCCCATACGAGACCGGGTCCGACGGGTCGACGATGAGCTGTAGCAGCGAGGCGATGGGGTGCAGCGGCACGAGCTCGTCGGGCACGCCGGGCACGCCGCGCTCCAGTTGCAAGAGGGAGTTCAGCAGCGCCGGGAGGTCCACGGGGGCGCGCTTCTCCAACAGCGACAGAGCGATGTTGCCCGCCGCGCCCGAGAGCACCGCGGCGCTCGCCCCGTCTTCGGCCGCGAGCCAGAGAGGGCCGTTGAGCCCGCCCTGGGAGTGCCCGAAGAAGAACACCCGCTGCGGGTTGAAGCGCAGCGTGCGCGGGCCGTCGGGCCCCGGGAAGGTCGTCTGCAGTGACCGCACGAAGCGGCCGCACTGCACGAGGTCCAACGCCGCCTGGCGGTTGTTGGTGCGCCCCGCCGAGGGGTTGCCGAAGTTGAAGAACGCCAGGTCGGGGGTGGTGCCCGCGGGCGCACGCTCGCCGTGAAAGACCTGGTCGAAGCCCAGGGTCGCGAGGCCCTGCGCGGCGAGGGAGGCCGCGGTGCCGTCGCGCACGAAGCTGTCGGCGTCGCCGCCCGTGCCGTGGGCATAGATCGCGACGGGGTATCCGCCCGCGGGCATCTCGCCGCGGGGGAGGGTGAGGGTGAAGCGCACGCGCTCGGTGCGCTGCACCTGGGGCACGCCGTCGGCGCCGGGCACGAAGTCGCCGCTGCCCATCGCGTTGTAAGGCACCTCGCCCGCCTGAAAGACGGGGTTGGGGCCGAAGTGTCCGCGCAGGGTGGTGAAGAACTCCGCTTCCTCAGGGGCGCTCAGCGCGCCGTCGAGACCGGGTGTCGGGCCGCGCGTGCGCAGCCAGTCGGCCGCGGCGAAGAGCTCTCGCGTGGGGTCCTGGGTGGTGAACACGGTCATCGAGAGCACCCGCGACGTGGGCACGCCCATCGTCGCAAGCGCTTGTGCGGCAGGGAGATAGATCGCGCGGGCGGCGGTCGTCGCGGCGTCGCCCGCGGCGCCCTCGGAGAGCACCGCGTCGAGGTCGCGGTCTCGTCGGAGCGCGGCGCCGTCGGCGGTGCGGAGGTCGGTGGTGACCACGAGCGCGTAGCGGGTGCGCGGGCGGAGCGGGAACCCGAAGGTCGGCGCCACCGCGAGGGTGTGCTCGGGCCAGTAGCGCGTGGCCTGCTCGCGGAAGTACCACTGCACGGGGACGCGACGACCGCGGTCGGGGGAGGCCGGGTCGATGTCGATGAGCTGCACCGACGCGCCGGGGTCGAGGGAGCGCTCACCGCGGGTCGGCAGTGACGCGGGGTCGAGTCGGCCGCTGAAGCGGAAGTAGACCGCGGCTTGCAGCGAGAAGCCGTCGAGGCGCCGCTGAAAGGTCTGGAGGTACTGCCGCACCAGGGTGTGCACGCCTTCGCGGGGGAAGGCGTCGAGGTCGACGCGGCCGCTGGCGTCGCGCGCGAGGTCGTTGGGCCACGGCAGCAGGAACGCGTCGGCGCGCTCGCTGTCATTCTCCCGGTGAAGGTGCCAGCGCGCGACCACCGCGGGGGTGCCGAGCACGCCGCTCTCGACGCCCGCGTCCGCGGGGGAGGCCGGGGTGGCGCCGCAGCCGACGAGGAGGAGACACAGCGCAGCGGCGAAGCGAGGACGGGGCGACATCCCCGCGAGCGTAGTCCCTGACCGCGCGCTCGGGGAGGTCAGCGCCGCGAGAAGCGCATCGTCGCGGCGACACCGCCCCACACCGCGCGGCCTCGCGCGTCGAGCCCGCGCTCGGTGTGCTCGACCGTGTCGTCGGCGAGGCGCAGCGTGCGCTCGACGTGGTGCGCGTCGTTGATGCGGCTCTCGCACCGGCCGGGCGCGGTCGCACCCGTCACCGCGGCGCCCTGCCGACGCAGGGTGATCTCGCAGCCCGTGCGCTCCTGGGTGTTCGCGCGGTAGACCGTGGCGCTGCCGCCGTCGCAGAGACCGGCGGCGGCCTCGGGGTCGATGAGGGCGAACTCGTGCACCACCGCGCCGTCGACCGTGGGGCGCACGGCGAGCAGGCGCT
>JBILLI010000886.1:0-3017 GCA_044376155.1 Polyangiales bacterium | reverse complement strand
AAGTACCCGCTGGGCGAGCTCATGCCCGCGCTCCGGCGGTATCCTCTGGCGCGGCGCCGGCGCATCACCATCGAGTACACCCTGCTCGCGGGGGTGAACGCGTCGCTGACCCACGCGCGGGCGCTGGCGAAGCTCCTCCGTGGGCTCTCGGTGAAGGTGAACCTCATCCCGGTGAACCCCATCGAAGCGGGTCCGTGGCGGGCGCCGCCGCGGGACGAGGTGCTGGCGTTCCAGTCGGTGCTGCGCGCCGAGGGCTACGCGGTCTTCATTCGCAAGACCCGGGGCGACGACATCGACGCCGCGTGCGGTCAGCTCGCCCTGCACGGCGCGGCGCCGAAGCGTCGGCTGCAGACCCTGTCCTGATCCCTCCCTCGGGGGTGCGGCGGCGGTGCCCGGGGGGCAGTCGCGCGGGGGCGTCGGTGTGTGCAAGGATCGCCCCTGTCATGACACGACTTCTATGCTTCCTCTTCGTGCTCGGCGCGACGCTCGGCTGCGGCCGCACCGAGCTTGACCTCGGCGACGACGGCGGCGCGCGCGCGGACGCACCGTTCACCGACGCGCCAGGCGTCGACGTCCCCGACGCCGACGCGCCGGGCCCCACGTGCGGCGCGGTGACCTGCGGCGCGGCGGAGGCGTGCTGCGCGGGCCGCTGCGTGACGCTCACGGCCGACCCCGCGAACTGCGGCGCGTGCGGGCTCGCGTGCGGCGCAGGCTCCGTCTGCGCGCAGGGCGTGTGCCGTCCGTCGATGGGCTGCCCGGGGGGATGCACCCCGTCGCAGGCGTGCTGCGGCGACCGCTGCGTCGACGTGCTCAACGACTCGAGCAACTGCGGCGCCTGCGGCAACGCGTGCGCCGCGGGCGAGCGCTGCGCGGGCGGCACCTGCCAGGGCAGCACCTGCGCGTGCCCCGGTGGCCTCGCGTGCTGCGACGGCAACCAGTGCCGCGACCTGCGCACCGACGACGCGAACTGCGGCGCGTGTGGCAACGCGTGCCAGCCGGGGCAGTCGTGCGTCGACGGCGCGTGCCGGAGCCGACTCTGCCCCGACGCGCGGTTCTGCGTGGCGAACGAGGGCTGCTGCGGCGGGGTGTGCACCGACATCGAGTCGAACCGCTTGAACTGCGGCGCGTGCGGCAACACCTGCGCGCCGGGAGAGTTCTGCAGCGGGCGTCGGTGCCAGGTGATCCCGACCTGCGGGGGCGGTCCGGCGTGTGCGCCGGGGGCGACGTGCTGCGGCGACCGCTGCGTCAACGCGCAGAGCGACCCCGCGAACTGCGGCGCGTGCGGCGTGGCCTGCGCCGCCGGGCAGCAGTGCGTCGCGGGGCGCTGCACGCTCACCATGGGCTGCGGGGGCATGCCCACCTGCGGGCGCCCCACCGTCTGCTGCGGCGACCGCTGCGTCTCGACCCAGGCCGACCCCTTCAACTGCGGCGGCTGCGGTGTCGCGTGTCGCACCGGGCAGACCTGCTCCGAGGGGCGCTGCATCACCGCCGGCTGCGGGGCGGGTCCGGCGTGCGCGGCGGGGCAGGCGTGCTGCGGCGGCGCGTGCGTGTCGACCGGTGACAACGCGCGCAACTGCGGCGGCTGCGGCGTCGCGTGCGTCGCGGGCACGGTGTGCCGCGCGGGCGCGTGCGTGCGTCCCGAAGGCTGCGGCATGGGGCCGGCCTGCTCGCCGGGCTCGACCTGCTGCAACGGCACCTGCGTGAACGTCGCGGTCGACCCGCTGAACTGCAGCGCCTGTGGCGTGCGCTGCGCCGCGGGGCAGACCTGCTTCGCGGGCCGCTGCCAGACGGTCATGGGCTGCGGCGGCGGACCGTCGTGCACGGGCGGCACCCAGTGCTGCGGCGCGGCCTGCCGCGACGTGCTGAGCGATCCCCAGCACTGCGGCGCGTGCGGCGTCGTGTGTCGGGCGGGGCAGACCTGCGCCCGCGGCGCGTGCGTGGGCGAGCCCGGATGCGGCCGCGGACCGGCCTGCGCCGTCGGCACCGCGTGCTGCAACGACGCCTGCGTCGACACCCTCTCCGACGTGCGCAACTGCGGCGGCTGCGGGGTCACCTGCCGCGCCGGCACGCGCTGCACCATGGGCCGCTGCACTGCCGACGACCGCTGCGGGGGAGGGCCTGCGTGTGCGCCCGGACAGAACTGCTGCGGCGCGGCCTGCGTCGACACGCGCACCGACACGGCCAACTGCGGCGCGTGCGGGCGGGCCTGCCCGCAGGTGCCGAACGCCGACACGGCCTGCGTCAACGCGGTCTGCCAGACCCCGGCGTGTGTGTCGGGCTTCGCCGACTGCAACCGCACGCCGCGCGACGGCTGCGAGGCGAACCTCGCCACCGACACGGCCAACTGCGGCACGTGCGGCACCGCGTGCCCCGCCGGGCAGGCCTGTCAGGCCGGCCGCTGCGGCATGCCGAGCACGGGCTCCGAGGGCGCGTTCAACCCGCGGGTGAACCCGACCTTCCTCACGCCCGGCGTGCACAATTTCACCAGCATCAACGTGCCCGCGAACGTGGTGGTCTACGTCGCGGGCGGCGGCGCCGACAACGCGCTGCTCGACCTTCGCGCCACCGGCGACGTGCTCATCGAGGGCACCGTCGATGTCTCGGGCGGACCGGGCGCGCAGTCGACCATCACCTCGCGCAGCACCCGGCAGGGGCGCGCGGGCGCGGGCGGCTTCACGGGCGATCCCCGCACGGCCACCGCGGGCCCCGCGTGCGAGTGGATCGGCGGCGTGTCGGGCGGCAACGGACGCGGCGGCGCGGGCTCCACCGGCACCTGCCGCGTGGGCTCGAACACCGCGTGCATCGAGGACATGCAGACGCAGCTCATCTTCGCCTCGCCGGTCGCGAACTTCGGCGGCGGCGCGGGGGTGTTCACGGGCTATCGCGCGTACGGCGCGGGCGGCGGCGGATACGCGGGCGGCGGGCCCGGCGCCCTCGGCGCGCCCTACGCGGGTCAGGAGGACTGCACCGGCGTCACGGGCGGCGGCGGCACCGCGGCGGGGCAGGGCGGCACCGCG
>JBILLI010000885.1:0-3030 GCA_044376155.1 Polyangiales bacterium | reverse complement strand
GCGCACGCCCGGCGCGCCCCTGCGCGTGGCCACGAAGTACCCCCGCACCGCGGCGCACTGGTTCGCGCGGCGGGGCGAAGACGTCGAGGTGATCTTCGTGCAGGGCTCGGTCGAGACCGCGCCGCTGGTGGGCCTCTCGGACGTCATCGTGGACCTCGTGGAGACGGGGGAGACCCTGCGGCAGAACGGCCTCGTGGTCTGCGAGACGGTGTGCGCGGTGTCGGCGGTGGTGGTGGTGAACCACGCGGCGCTGCGGCTGCGGCGCGCGGAGATCGAGCGCTTCGCGGCGCTGGTCGCGGAGTAGCGCCGGGTCAGCGCGTCACGAGCACCCGCCGCAGGTGGTGCAGCACGACACGCAGTCGGTGCTCCACTGGCAGGTGGCGAGGCACCACTGCAGCCCGCAGCGGCAGCGGGAGCACGCGCGGGAGTTGCGTCCGCCGCGGTACTCGCACGCCCCGCCCCCGCGGAGCTGGCACGCGCCCCACTGGCAGGTCGTGCCGCACACCTGCTCGGAGCAGCCGTCGCACCCGTCGCCGCGGCGCTGCCCCGGCGCGCAGGCCCCGCCGCCGGTGCACGTCCCCCAGGTGCAGGCGTCGGTGCAGGTCTGTCGGCCGCAATTGCCACACCCGCGGGTCGCCCCGGGCGCGCACGATCCCTCTGCGGCGCAAGGGCCCCAGTCACATGCAGCGGTGCAGGTCTGCCGCCCGCAGCTGCCGCAGCCGCGGGTCATCCCGGGCGCGCACGGGCCGACGCAGCCGCCGAGGTCCGGGGGCGCGGGCGCGTCGACCACGTCGCGGGTCGGGGGCACATCGACGGCGTCGGCGGGGTCGGGCGCGTCGGCGGGGTCGGGCGCGTCGGCGGGCGGGGTCGCCGCGTCGAGCACGTCGACCGGATCATCGTCCGAGTGCAGGTCGTCTCCGCCGAGGTCGGTGCTGCCGCTGATGGGACCGCCGTCGAGCACGGGCTCCACCGCCAGCGCGCAGCACGCGAGCAGGGGCGCGAGGAGGATCCAGCGGGAGGGGCGCACGGCGCGACCACCTTCTCCCGCGGGGCGTGGGGCGGTCAACGCGAGGACTCGTCGTCTCCTGCGGCGGCCCCCACCACCGCGAGCCGCGCGCGCGCGCCGCGATAGAACTGCCGCGCCCAGCTGCGATAGCGCCCCAGCGGGCCGTCGCCCTCGGCGAGGCAGGGTTGCTCCAGCGGGCGCTTGTGCGACCAGATGGGCACGTCTTGCGACACGTCCGCCGCGAAGGACGCGTGCAGCGAGCGCATGAGCAGCGCGTCGAGGGCGCGCGTCGGGAGCACCGGCGCGACGCCGCGGAGCCGGGGATGGTGGCGCAGCGAGCGCGCGGAGACCGTGGTGCGCAGGGCGACCTGCGACGCGTCGAGGGAGGCCGACGAGACCACGAAGCGGGTCTCGATCCCGAGGTCCTCGGTGAGGCTCTCGACGCTCGCGAGCCCGACGCCGTGCTGGGTGATGTGCGCGGTGATGCTCACCGACGGGCCGCGGCGGCCGTAGAGCGGCATCGGGCGTCGAAAGCGGATGGTGGCGCGCAGCACCGGGCCGTCGAAGCGCACGTCGCCCACCACCGAGGGCGCGCCATACCCGTGGACCACCGAGAGGTGCCCGAGGTCCACGGAGTTCTCGGCGATCTCTTGCGGACGTCCGGCGAAGGTCCAGAGGTTGGAGCGGGGCGCGCACCATCCGTCGCGCTCGGGGAAGCTCGGGGTCCACAGCGGCGCGGCCCCTTCGGGGTGCCACCACACCGCGAGGACCCCGCCGAAATCCATCACGGGGTGGGACCGCACGCGCGCCTTGGGCGGCACCCTCGCGCCGTAGCCCGTGCGGGTGCAGCGCCCCTCGGGGTCGAAGCAGAACCCGTGGAAGTGACACCGCAGCTCGTCACCCTCGACGGTGCCGCCGTGGCCCATGTGCGCGCCGAGGTGCGGGCAGTGCGCGTCGAGGGCCGTGAGCGCGCCTGAGGCGCCGCGGTAGATCGCGAGCTCGTGGCCGTTCACCGTCGCGGCGAGGGCGTGGCCGTCGCGCAGGTCGGAGACGAAGCCCACGCCGAACCAGCCCCAGGGAAATGTCTCCGTGCGATCCACGGGGGGATTTGTGGGTCGGGAGCGGTTCTGGTCAAGATCCTGCGTCGAGCGGCTGCGCGACGGAGAGCACGAGGGTGTCGCGCGCGACCTGCACGAGCAGACCGCCGCCCGCGCAGCGCCACGTGGCCACGCCGTCGAGGGGCACGGCCGGGGTGCACCCCGGGGCGAGGGAGACCACGCGGTCGACGTCGGCCCCCTGGGGGAGCACCGTGCCGTCGAGGCGAACGCCGTCGGGGGCGCGGTCCATGGGGAGCGAGACGCGCTCGACGCGGCCCTGTGGGTTGAAGCGCAGCTCGTAGGGCCCCGCCCGGAGGCGCTGCGAGCCGCCGTCGTAGAGGGTGATGGGGAGGCCCTGACGGCTCAGCGCCCTGCGGTCCATCCCCACCTGCAGCGGGCCGATCCTGCGGCCCGGGACCACCACCACGGCGCCACCGTCTTCGCCCCCGTCGACGGCGCGCGGGGCGGAGCGGTCGCACGCGGCGAGCAGCGCGAGCGCGAGGGCGGTACGCATGGCGGGAGTGATAGTCCGCTTTGACGCGCGTGCGAAAGGCCCCGGTGTGATATCGGGCGCGGCGATGGAGCTGCTCACCTTCGACGCGGCGCGCGCGCGCCACGCGGCCCTGCTCATCGACGCCTACGGCGTGCTGGTCGACGGCGGGGGCGCGCTCCCGGGCGCGGCCGAGGCCATCACGGCGCTGGAGCGCGAGGGGGTGCCCTGGCTGCTGCTCACCAACGACGCCTCGCGCCTGCCTTCACGCAACGCCGCGCGGCTGCAATCCCTGGGCATCCCCGTGCGCGAGGACCGGGTGTTCTCCTCGGGCATGCTCCTGGCGCCGGCGTTCCGCACGATGGGGCTGCAGGGCGCTCGCTGCGTGGTGCTGGGCTCGCCCGACTCGCAGGCCTACGTGCGCGAGGCCGGGGGTG
>JBILLI010000884.1:0-3032 GCA_044376155.1 Polyangiales bacterium | reverse complement strand
GCACGCCCCTCGCCACGGGCTCTCTCGACCTGGGCTCTCCCGACGTGCGCTGGGGCGCCGCGGAGCTTCGGGTGCGACCGCCCACCGAGGCCCTGCAGGTGGCCGTGCAGGCGCCCGCCGAGAGCGCGCCCGATTCGGACGTGCCCGTGAGCGTGCGGGTGCAGAACGGCGCGGGCGAAGGGGTCTCGACCGAGGTCCTGCTCTACGCCGTCGACGAGGGTGTGCTGCGCCTCACGCGCTATGACACCCCCGATCCCTCGGCGGCGCTGCTCCCCCGGCGCGCGCCGTCGTTCTCGCTGGAGGACCTTCGGCGCACGGTGATCTCGCGGCTCAACCTCCCGGCCCTGCCGGGGGCGAGCGGCGACGGCGGCGAGAGCTTCGCCGACGACAGCGTGCGCGACGTGCGCGACGAGTACGATCCCACGCCCCTCTGGATGCCCCGGCTGCACACCGACGCGCAGGGGCAGGTCACCGCGACGCTGCACCTCCCCTCGCGCGCGGGGCAGTACCGGGTGATGGCCCTGGCGATCGGCGACGGGCTGCGCAACGGCCGCGCGGCCACGGTGGTCACCGCCCGTCGTGACGTCGCCGTGCGCGCGCTGCTCCCGCGATCGCTCACCGCGGGCGACCGCTTCGAGGCCGCCGCGCTGCTGAACAACACCACCCGCGAGGCCCGACGCGCCACCCTGGTGATGAAGGTCAACGGCGAGGTGCGCGCCACGCGAGAGGTCAACCTCGCGCCCGAGGCCGAGGTGCGCGTGGCCGAGTCCCTTGAGGCGCAGGGCGCGCGGATGGACGTCGCCTTCGAGGTCGCGCAGGGCACCGACCGGGCGGTGGATCATCGGGTGATCCCCGTGGCGCCGGCGAGCTACGCGTCGCGTCGGTCGATCCTCGGCGCGCACGAGCGTACGGCCACGCTCACGCTGACGCGGGGGCAGAACACCGTTGATCCCGCGGCGGTGCTGACCGTGTCGTCGCGGCCGTTTCTCGGGCTCGACGCGGCCGCGGAGGTGCTCGACGACGGCGGCGACACGGGCGTGGTGAACCTCGCGGCGAGGGTCATCACCTGGGCCGCGCTCGCGCGGGCGGACCACGGCCGCAGCGCGCAGTGGTCTGGCGAGGAGGCGCGGCGGCGCGGTGAGCGGGCCCTCACGGCGCTGCTCCAGCGGCAGCGCGAGGACGGCGGCTTCGGGCACTGGAGCGCCGAGTCGGAGCCCGTGCCGCAGATCACCGCGCTCGCCATGCGGGCCTTCGTGGCCGCGGGACGGCAGGGCTGGGCGGTGGACGCCGGCGCCTCGCGCCGCACCCTCGCGTCGATCACCGAGTGGCTGCGCTCGCAGGAGGTGTCGCGCTACTCCGCCAACGACATCGCCCACGCGCTGCGGGTGCTCCATGACGTCGGCGCCGACCAGCCGACGCTGGTGACCCGGCTCTTCGACCAGCGCGAGGTCCTCGGGGCCTGGGGTTGCGCCGAGCTCGCCATGGCGATGATGCCCGACGACCCGAGGAGGGCCACGCTGCTCTTCGCCGCGGGACGTCTGGTGGGCGCGAGCTCCGCGCAGACGGTGGCGCGCCCGACCTTCTTCGACACGCAGCCGCGCACCCTCGCGGCGGTGCTCGAGGCCGCCACCCGGGCCGAGCGCCTGGACCTCGCGCGCGACGCCGCGCAGAACCTCCTGGCGATGCGCTGGACCGACCCGGGCGTCACCTGGGGCGACGCCGTGTCGACCTCGTTCTGCGTCGACGCGCTCTCGCGCTACGCCGACCTCTTCGGCGAGGGCCGGCCCCTGCGCGTCACCGTCACCCTCGACGGCGCGGAGGTGCTCCCGACGCGGGCGACGGACGATGTCGCGCGTTACGTGATCGACCCCGCGCGGCTCGGTCCGGGGGATCATCCCGTGCGGGTGCAGGGCGCCGAGGGGACCTTCTTCACCGCGATCGACGGCCGCTGGCGCACGCCCTACGGCGAGGCCGAGCGCATGGCCCGGGGTCGCACTGTGGCGCTGCACCGGGTGGTCGAGGGCGAGGCCGGACGCACCCTCAACGACGGCGACAGCGTGCGCCTGGGCGAGCTCCTGCGGGTGCGCCTGTGGGTCTACGCCGAGCAACGCACCGCGCCCTACGTGGTCATTCGCAACGCCCACGGCGGCGGCTTCGAGGCGGTGGACCAGGGATTCGACACCACCCCGCAGTCGTCGCTGGAGGCGATGCTGGGGATGGGCCTGGACGACGCGTCCTCGGACCCGCGCGTCTACCACGCCGCCCGCTCGCTCGGAGACATCTCTGCGCGGCGGTACTTCGGCGGCGAGACCGTGTTCCAGATGGACTACGGGCTCACCGGGCTGCGCGAGTACACCTACGGCGTGCGGGCCACCACCGCGGGGCGCTTTCTGCTGCCGCCCGCGGAGCTGCGCACGCTCTACTCCGAGTCGACGGTGGCGCGCAGCGCGTCGATGACCCTCACGGTCGCGCGGTGAAGCGCCGCGTGCAGCGGGGCGCCGCGGTCTCGGCCGCGGTCACGGTGGTGGCGTACGTCGGTCTCGAGCTCGTGGTGCGCCACGGGTCGCTGGTCGATGTGCACCGCTTCGTGCGCCCCGCTGCCGCCGTGCGGGTGCTCGATCGGGAGGGCGCGCTGCTGCGGGTGGTCCGCGGCGACGGGGTGGACCAGCGCTGGGTGCCCCTCGCCGAGGTCTCGCCCACCCTGGTCTCGGCCGTTCTCGCCGCGGAGGACCGTCGCTTCTTCGCGCACCACGGGGTGGACCTCCTCGCGGTGATGCGGGCGGCGGTCTCGAACGTGATCCCGTGGCGGCGGCGCAGCGGCGCGTCGACGATCACCCAGCAGCTCGTGAAGCGGGTCTATGGTCGTCCGCACGGCTTGTGGGACAAGGGGATCGAGATGCTCCGGGCGATGGCGCTGGAGCGTGCGGTCTCCAAGGACGAGATCCTCGAGCAGTACCTGAACCGCCTGCCCTACGGCGACGGCATCGTGGGCGTGGCGCGGGCGTGCGAGGCCTACCTCGGGCACGGCCCTG
>JBILLI010000195.1:0-11345 GCA_044376155.1 Polyangiales bacterium | reverse complement strand
TCCCGCCGGTGATCCGGCAGGAGAAGGGGGGCTGAGACGCGCGCGATGGGAGCGTCGCAAGAAGCGCGCGATGGGAGCGTCGCAAGAGGCGCGCGAGATGGGAGTGTTGTGTGCTCCCCTTCTCCTGCCGGATCACCGGCGGGAGAAGGGGTTGGGGGATGAGGGCCACCACAGCGGCCTCGCAAGAAGTGGCGCGCGACACGACAGCAGAAGAGCCGCACCCCGCGGCGGTTCGTCCACGCGCCCCGCACGCGCCGCGTCGCGCGCACGACGGAGGCGAGGCGACCGGGGCGGTCGCAGCGTCGTCGAGGAGGTAGAGGGAGCGGGCGAAGGGGCGCGCGAGGGGCGGCGGCGGGGGCGATGAGGCGCGATGCCCGCGAAGGGCACCGTCGGCGCGAGGGTCACCACATGACGGTGTATCCGAGGTTCACCCCGAAGGAGGTGCTGGCGGTGAGCAGGGTGCCCTGCGGGGTTTCGACGGCGCCCGAGGTGGAGTACACGAAGGTCACCGCGGGCTTGAACACACCCGAGCGACCGACGAGGATGTCCGCGCCGAGGCGGGGCGCCAGCGCGAAGCCCGCGCCGGGGCCGTCGGCGTAGGAGAGTCCCAGGCCGAGGCCGCCGAAGAGGAACACCACCCGCGAGAGCGGGAGGTGGGCGCTGGGCTCGACGAGGATGTTCAGCGAGGTGCTCGTGTTGGTGACCCCGTTGGTGGTCGCCTGCGCGAGGTTGAGGCTGACGATCCCCGAGAGCTGAACGTTGTTCATGAAGAACCAGCCGATGCTGGGGGCGATGCGCAGCGTGAGGAGCTCGCCCGCGACGCCGAAGGCCGCCGAGCCGCCGAGTTCCAACACCCCGGCGCGCGCGTAGGCGGTCTCGCCGCCCACGCCGGCCTGCTGAACGAGCCCCCCCGGCGGCAACACCGGCCCCGAGACCCGCGGCTGCGGGTCGAACTCGGAGCGCGCCGGCGGCAGCGGACCGGCCTCCACCGCCGGCGTGTTCTGGGCGTAGCCCTCGCCCGAGGCGACGAGGAGGGTCGCGAGCAGGCTCGCGCGCAAGGTGTGACGAATCGGGTGCATGAGTGACTCCGCGTGGAGGCTGATGCCGTGATGGACCAGGTTGGTCCCTCCCGTCGGCGCCCCGCGTCACCTCTCTTTGCATCACCCGTGCCTTGAGACCTCACCGCCAATGACGTGACGACTTCACATCACACCGGCGCGCCGATCGATCATTGTGCCGAATCACCCTCCGCGGCGCGGCCACGCACCCCGCGTTCACGCGCATTTTCCGCGGTCTTCACGGCGCCGAGGACCCGGCGTCGCGCCCCTCGCGCGGCGGGACATCTTTTCGCACACCCCGCGGCGTGAGGCGCCACCTACCAATTCACACATGTGCCGTGTCGTAAATAAGTCGCGTTCATGCACGCCGGTGTCGGGCACAATCTTTTCGCGATAGATTTTGAACATCGCTGGCGAGGTGGAACGAGTGCCCTCCATGCGATCCCCCAACGTCCCCCTGACGATCGTGCTCTCCCTCTCCGCCACCCTCGGTGCCTGCGCGCCGACGAACGACGACCAGACCGAGTTCGACCAGGCCGCCTCGGAGATCATCGCCCGCACCTGCCCCGAGGCCGTCACCCTCGACGACCGTGGCGACCCCCGCAACGCCGCCGGGCACATCCGCAACTGCTGGCCCGGCGAGCCGCGGTGCTACTGCGACCGCGACGACGACTGCTACGCGCTGAGCCGCTACGTCGCGTGCATCCCGCCCCTCGCGGGCGTCACCGACGCGGGCCCGGCGAACGACACCGGCGCCCGCGACGCGGGGCTCACCAACGACACCGGCCCCCGCGACGCGGGGCTCACCAATGACACCGGCCCTCGCGACGCAGGCGCCGCGGACGTCGTCCTCGCCGCGCCCCCGCCCCCGCCGCCGACCGGGACCTCGCGCGTCTGGGGAGCAACGCCCCCCGCGAGCATCCCGACCTTCCCGGGGGCCGAGGGCTTCGGCGCGCGGGCCTCGGGCGGCCGCGGCGGGCGGGTGATCACCGTGACCAACCTCAACGCCTCGGGCGCGGGCTCGCTGCAGGCGGCGCTCGATCAAGACGGCCCGCGCACCATCGTGTTCGCGGTGTCAGGCGTGATCCAGCGCGAGGTGCGCATCGCCCACGGTGACGTCACCATCGCCGGGCAGACCTCCCCCGGCGGGATCACCGTGCGCGGCATCGACACCACCGAGGAGCCCTACTGCGACCAGCAGTGCGGCGCGAGCGCGCGGGGCGTCGACAACGTCGTGATCCGCCACGTGCGCTCGCGGCCCGCCAACGGGACCTTCCCCGACGGGCTGCGCCTGCGCTACGCGCGCTGGGTGATGGTCGACCACGTCTCCATCGGCAACGCCGAGGACGAGGCCGTCGAGCTCTCCTACGCGAACAACATCACCCTGCAGAACACCCTCATCGCCGAGACCGTGGGTGACCACGCCGACCGCGGCGGGATGCTGATCAACTACACCAACCCCGCGGCGGGCTTCGCCCTCGACCAGATCTCCCTGCTGCGCAACAACTGGAACCGCATCCTGGGACGCTTCCCCGAGCTCTCGCGCGAGAGCGGCACCGCCGCGGCCGGCACCACCATGCAGATCGAGATCACCAACAACCTCTTCTGGGATCAGGGGTACTATTCTGACATCAATCCCACCAACCTGTCGGGGAACGACGGCGCGGCGGCGATCTACTATCAGCTCAACCACGTGGGCAATTCGTCCTTCGTGCGCGCGGGATACCCCTACGGGATGCTGTACTTCCCCAACCCCACGGGGCGCTCGACGGCCTTCCTCTCGGATGACCGCATGAACCTCTACCCCACCCGCGCGGACTGGGCGCTGGAGTACTGCTGCAACGACCTCCCGTCGCGCCCGGCGACGCGCGTCGCTCCGGCCTGGGCCCGCACCACCCGACACCCCTTCCCCGCCGTGAGCGTGATGCCGGCAGACGCGGTCCGCGCGTGGGTCGGCGCCAATGTCGGCGCCTTTCCCCGCGACCCCATGGACACCCGGCTCATGGGCTTCGTGATCGCCGCCAGCATCGACGCCCGCATCGCGAGCGCCAACCCCGCCAACGACGCCCTGCGCACCGGGTTCACCACCGCACCCGCCCCCCTCGCCGACACCGACGGCGACGGGATGCCCGACGAGTGGGAGCGCGCCAACGGGCTCAACCCCGCCGCGCAGGACCACAACGGCAGCGCGCTCTCCGTCGCCCTCATGGGGCGCGCGGGCTACACGAACCTCGAGTGCTACCTCGAGGCCCTGAGCGCCCGGCGCGTGATGACCAACCGATGAGCGTCTACAACACCGGCCTCCCCCGGATCAGGTTGATCACCACCGAGACCAGCGCAAGCACCAGCAGCACGTGGATCCAGGCGCCCACGCTGTGAAAGGCCACGAATCCCAGCAGCCAGAGGATGAGCAGAACGACGGTGATTCCCCACAGCATTCGATTTTCTCCCTGTGATCGCCGGCAGCGCCGGCGTTGATGGAAGACAGGCCCCGGGGTCGCACCCCCGGGGTCGTGTCAGGTCTTGGGCGCGCCGTCGGAGAGGCGCCGCGATCGGGCGCCGGCCTCGGCAGACAGCGGGCTGCTCGCGTCCATCCGAGGCGGCTCGAGGAGCCCGTTCTCGACGGTGACCTGGCTCATCGAGGCGATCCCGGTCCCGATGTCGTGCGCCGCCTCGCGGACCCGCGCCTCGACCTTCTGCGCCGCGCCCTCGGCCTTCGCGCTGAGGGTCTCCGCGGCGTGCTCCGCGTCGGCGCCCGCGCCGCGCACCAGCGTGCGGATGCGCGCTCGCATCTGCGCCCCGGTCTTCGGCGCCAGGAGCAGCGCCGCGCCGACCCCGACGGCCGCGCCGAGCGCGACGAAGCCGACCCCGCGGGCCACGCGCGACACCCCGCTCGGGCGCCGCTGGAGGTTCATCATCGCCAGCAGCCGACGGGCGGGCTCCTCGGGCGTGAGCGCCGCGAAGATCGCGCGCGCCGAGGCCGCCGCCGCCAGCGCCCGACCCACCGTCGCGAGGCGACCGCCCACCGCCGACGACGAGGTCGCGTGGATCACCTTCGTCGCCGCCTTCGAGACGTCATCGCCCACGCTCTTCGTGGTGTCACCGAGGACGTCCTGACCGTGGTGGAGCGCGTCGGCCACGCGGTCGACGGTGTCAGAGGCGAAGTCCGAGGCCGTGTTCTTCATGTCATTCATCTTCATGGTGGCGTCCTTCGACGTGGGTGACCGAGCGCGCGCTCGGCGCGATCCACTGGTGAGCAACGCAGGGATGGTGCCAGGGGCGATTCGCGGGCTCCTGCGCGCCCGCGGCCGACCATCGCGCCACACCGTGACGCGAAGGCGCGCGCGTCACGGCACCACGGAGCTGCACTGCACCGCACAGGTGAACACCGCCCCGGCGCACGAGAGCCCGCCGATGCACGCCGCGCAGGTGTCGATCACGCGTCGACTCTCGTTGTTCGACGTGCCCCTCGCCTGGCAGCGGTTGTAGCAGGCGGAGGTGTTGTAGCTGCTGTCGAAGCAGCTCTTGTAGCGGTCGCAGATGCCGTTGCAGTCGAACGCGTTGTCGATGTCGCCGCATCCGAGGGCGAGCGCCCCGACGAGGGCGGCGAGCAGCGCGAGGGCGGGGCGGGTGTTCATCATGGTGGGGCTCCTGGCGAGGCGGCGGGTGATCACGAGGCGGTGTCGTCGACGAGGCGTTGCAGAATCGCGCGCCACGTGCGGTCGAGGACCGCCCGGCGCGGGATCACCCGGCCCACGGGCACGACCACGCCGTCGGTGCGCTGCACGCCCTTCTCGATGGCCGTGAGGTCGAGGTACTCGTCGCCTTCGTGGAGCGTGCCGCCCTCGGCGCTGCTCACCTTCGCGGCCTCATCATCAGAGAGCAGGTCGAGGATGGCCTCGCGGGTGACGTAGCGGGCGCGGGTGTTCTGGTTCATGCGTGTCCCTTCGCAGCGGGGATGAATGGCTGCGCGAGGGCCCTCGCTCGCACGCGCCGTACCGCGGCGACGTCGGTCGCGCCGCGCCGCGGTGAGACGCGACGTCACGTCCGGGCGCGCCGCGCTTCTTGCAACACCCTCCGCCACGGGCTCTGCCCCCCGCGCGTCGAGCCGGCGCGCCTTCGCGAAGCCCACAGGACCCTCCCCATGCGAAGCGCTCCCCCCTCCGCGCGGCCCTCGACGGCGTCCGCGCGATGACCACCGCGCCCTTCCCCCTCGTCGCCCCGCCCGTCGACGTCGCCGCGCCCCCCGCGGCCCCAGCGCGCGCGCGGTTCCGCTGGCGCCTCTGGGTCCCCGTCGCCCTCGGGGTGATCGCGCTCGGCGGCGGCGTGTACGCGTGGTCCCGCGCGGCGCAGACGCCCCCGGCGCCGCAGTACCTCCGCGGGCGCGTGGTGCGCGGCGACCTCGACGAGACCATTCGCGCCACCGGGAGCGTGCAGCCCGTGCTGGAGGTGCAGGTGGGCGCGCAGGTGAGCGGCCGCGTGCTGCGCGTCGCCGTGGACTTCAACAGCGTGGTGCGCCAGGGCGACCTGCTCGCCGAGATCGACCCCACCCCCTACCTCGCGCAGGTGGCCCAGTCCCGCGCCGCCCTGGGGATCACCCGCGCCGCCCGCGCGCAGAGCCGCGCCAACCTCACCCTCACCGCGCTCACCCTGACCCGCGCGCGCGACCTCCGCGCCCGGGCGCTCAACGCCCAGGCCGACGTCGACCAGGCCGTCGCCCAGCACGACGCCGCCCGCGCCGCCGTGGACCTCGCCGGCGCGCAGATCGACCAGGCCCAGGCCGCGCTGCGCAACGCCGAGACCAGCCTGTCGTTCACCCGCATCCTCGCGCCCATCGCGGGCACCGTGGCCACCCGCTCGGTGGACCCGGGCCAGACCGTCGCGGCGAGCTTTCAGACCCCGACGCTCTTCGTCATCGCCAACGACCTCACGCACATGCGGGTCATGGCCGACGTCGACGAGGCCAACATCGGCAAGCTCCGCGAGAACATGCCCGCCGAGGCGCGCGTCGACGCCTTTCCCGCCAACGTCTACCGCGGCGTGGTCTCGCAGCTCCGCATCACGCCCACCACCACCAACGGCGTGGTGACCTACGCCACGGTGATCGCCGTCGACAACCCCGCGCGCGAGCTGCGCCCGGGCATGACCGCGACGGTCACCGTGCGCACGCGCCACCGGTCCGCGGTGCTCGCGGTGCCCAACGCCGCGCTGCGCTACCGCCCCACGGGCGCGCCCCCCGGGGGGAGCCCGGCGATCTACGTCGTGCGGGCCGGGGTCGCGACGCGCGTGGGCGTCACCGCGGGGGTGACCAACGGCGCGCTGACCGAGGTCGAGGCCGCGGCGCTGCGCGCGGGCGACGAGGTCGCGCTCGACGAGACCGACGCCACGGCCACCCGAAGCGGCGCGCGCATGAGGATGTTCTGAATGGCCATCGAGGGGCCGGTGATCTCGCTGCGCGACGTGGAGCGGGTCTACACCGCGGGGGGCGCGGCGTTCTTCGCGCTCGGCGGGGTCTCGCTGGAGATCGCGCGGGGGGAGTTCGTCGCCATCATGGGCCAGTCGGGCTCGGGCAAGAGCACCCTCATGAACATCATCGGCTGCCTCGACCGACCGACGAAGGGGACCTACCTGCTCGCGGGCCGTGACGTGTCGACGCTCGACGCCGACGCGCGGGCGGTGCTGCGCAACCAGCTCCTGGGCTTCATCTTTCAGGGCTTCAACCTCCTGCCGCGCACCAACGCGCTGGAGAACGTCGAGACCCCGCTGGTGTACAGCGGCGTGCGCGGCGCCGAGCGCACCCGGCGGGCCACGCGCGCGCTCACCCTCGTGGGCCTCGGCGACCGGCTCAAGAGCACCGCCGCGCAGCTCTCGGGGGGCCAGCAGCAGCGCGTCGCCACGGCCCGCGCGCTGGTCACCGCGCCCGGGGTGCTCCTCGCCGACGAGCCCACGGGCAACCTCGACACGCGCACCGCCGAGGAGGTGCTCGCGCTGCTGCAGTGGCTCCACCGCGCGCAGGGCCTCACCGTGGTGATGGTCACCCACGACGCCAACGTCGCCGCGTGCGCCACGCGGGTGGTCACCGTGCGCGACGGACGCATCGTCTCCGACACCCACACGGCCTCCCCGCGACAGGCCGCCCCCGCCCCCGGCGCGCGGCTCCCCTGGCTCGCAGAAGACACCGACGCGACACCCCCCGTGTCGCTGGGCGTCGACCGCCCGCGGGTGAGCCTCGCGATCACGGCGTTCATGGCCTTCGGGCTGGCGCTGCGGGCGCTCTCGCGGTCGAAGCTCCGCGCGGCGCTCACGGCCCTCGGGATCCTCATCGGCATCGCCGCGGTGGTGACCACCAGCGCCCTCGGGGCGGGCGCGCAGGAGCGCATGGCCGCGCAGCTCACCGCCCTCGGGGTGAACCTCCTGGTGGTGGTGCCCAACGCGGCGGTGAGCGGCGGCGCGCGGGGCGCCCAGGGGGTCAACCTCACGCTCAACGACGACGACGCCGAGGCCATCGCGCGAGAGATCCCGTCGGTGCTGGCGGTGGCGCCGATGATGGTCGCGAGCGTGCAGGTGGTGGTGGGCGCGTTGAACTGGTCCACGAGGGTCACGGGGACCACGCCGGGGTACTTCGACGTGCGCACCTGGCCCGCGTCGCGTGGCGCGCTCTGGAGCACCGAGGCCGTGCGCACCTCGGCGCGGGTCTGCGCCATCGGCGAGACCGTGCGGCGACAGCTCTTCGGCGACGAGGACCCCCTGGGACGCGACCTCCGCGTGGGCCGCATGCCCTGCACCGTCGTGGCCGTGCTCGCCGCCCGCGGGCAGACCGGCTTCGGGCAGGACCAGGACGACACCGTGGTCATCCCCATCACAGCGTTTCGCGCGGGGATCTACCGCCTGCCCAACCTCCAGGTGAACAACATCATGGTGACCGCGCGCGGCCCCGACGTGCTCTACCGCGCGCAGGCCGGGGTCACCGCGCTGCTGCGCCAGCGCCACCGCATTCGCCCGGGCGACGACGACGACTTCTCGGTGCGCAACCTCACCGAGGTCATGAACTCGTTCAAGTCCCAGCAGGAGATCATCACCGCGCTGCTGCTGGTGGTGGCGTCGATCTCGCTGCTCGTGGGCGGCATCGGGGTCATGAACATCATGCTGGTGTCGGTGACCGAGCGCACCCGCGAGATCGGCGTGCGCCTCGCCATCGGCGCGCGGCGTCGCGACGTGCTCGCGCAGTTCATGATCGAGGCCGTGGTGCTGTCGGCCATCGGCGGCGTCGCCGGGCTGCTGCTGGGCGTCGGCGCGGGGGCGATCCTCGGGCGGGTGACGCAGTTCAGCGTGCGCTTTCAGCCCGACGCGGCGCTGCTCGCGATGGCCGTGTCGTGCGGCATCGGGCTGATCTTCGGCTTCTTCCCCGCGCGCCGCGCCGCGCGCCTGGACCCCATCGACGCGCTCCGTCGGGAGTGACGGGCGCGCTACGCAGGACGCGCGACGCGCTGGAGGTACACGCCGCGTCCGACGCGTCCGGCGCGGACCGTGATGGCAGCGGGCGAGACGAAGTGCACCTCGACCTCGGGCTCGCCCGGCGCGTCGCGGTACGGTGCGCCCGCGGCGATCGGCGTCCAGTGGGCCCGCGGCTCCGACGCCGGGAGGTGCGCGACGACCTCGTGGGCGCCGTCGTCGAGGACCCTTCGGACCTCGGCGCCGTCGGGCCTCCCGGTGACGAGGAACAGCGTCGACGCGCCCGGCGGTTGACCGAGGCGGAGGAAGATCCCGTCCCGCAGCCACAGCGACCACGCGTGGCATCCCGCGGGGACGGGCACGACCTCGCCGCGCTCCAGCGTGGGTGTCCGCGACCCCTCGGTGAGGAAGGTCATCGCGTCACTCCACCGCGCGAGGTCTTCGCCGCGCGGGGCCATGAGATCGCCGAGGTCGCTGAGCAGCGCCGCCCATCCGAAGGAGCGCGTCGCGCGCCGCGGGCCGCAGTGGTTCAGCGCGAGCCGCGCGGTGCGCGGGAGCGTCGTCGGCGACTCCACGCGCACGGTGAAGGTGGTCACGTCGCGGGCGATGGCGGTGTCGATCTCGGCGTCGTGGTCACCCTCGGCGAAGGTCGCGGCGGCGGCGGCGAAGAGGCGCTCCAGCGTCGCCTCGGGCACCCGAAAGAACCCGCGCGACGACGGGGTGAACACCGTGCACGCGCCGGCGGAGATGCGCAGCGCGAGGTCCAGCGGGCGCTCCGCCACCGCGGGCCTCAGGTCTTCGAAACGCAGGGTCTCGCACTGCAGGTCGAGGGTGATCGCCGCGCGCCGCAGCCTCTCGATTTGCTCCGGTGTGATCATCGTGGGGGCTCCGGGGTCATCGCCGTTGGAGACGCGCCGCGACGCGCGGTGTCGAACCCACGCGAAGCGTAGCCCATGCGCGAGCGACGCGTGACGCGGGGGATACGCCCTCCCACGCGGCCCGGCGACCACGCACCGCGCGGCCCGTGCGGTCGCCAAATCGATTGCGTCCCAAGCGGTTGCGACACACGCGAACGCGGCGTGCGGGCGCGCCGCGCGTTGCGGTACCGTCGCGGCCCATGACGCCTGTGGTGAGCGCGGTGAGCGGACCGAACAGGGGATGGGTCCAGGGCCTCGCGCGCGCCCCCGACGGCGCCCTCTGGGCGGTGCTGTATCGCGCCACCGTGCTGCGCTCCACCGACGGCGGCGACACCTGGACCGACGTCCCCGCGCCCGCGAAGTGCTGGCTCACCGACATCGCGGTCGCCCCCGACGGTGCGGTGCTCATCGGCGACGAGAAGGGCGCGCTCCACGAGACGCGCGATCTCGGACAGAACTGGGCGCACACGCCCCTGCGCGGGTCGAACACCCTCTGGTCGGTGCTGGTGACGCCCGACGCGGCGATGGTGGGCGCCGGGGGCAACGTGTTCCGCCGGCGCCACGGCGCGTCGGGATGGACGCCCGCGAAGAAGGGTCCGCGCGGCTTCGTCGTGCGCCGCCTGTCGCGCACCGACGACGGCGTGCTCTTCGCGGCCTGCGCGGACATGAACCGCGACCGCGCGGCGTGGCGCTCCCGCGACGGCGGCGACACGTGGCAGCGCGTGCTCAACGACGTCTCCGACGAGCTCCTCGGGCTGCACGCGAGCGGCGACCGCGCGTATGCGCTGCTGCAGTCTGGCGCGGTGATGGTGTCGGCCGACGGCGGTGATTCGTGGGCGCGCCACGCGCTGCCCTTCGACGCGCGACGCGCGCGGATCTGGTCCGCGGGACGCCTGGTCTACGCCCTGGACGTCGCGCCGGAAACTCCGGCGGAGGAAGGTGTCGGCGAGGTGTGGCGCTCCGCCGACGCGGGCGAGACGTGGTCCCCCCTCGGCGCCTTCGCCTTCACCGGGGGCGCCGTCGCCGCGAGCCCTGACGGAGACCTCGTCGTGGGCGGCAGCGTCGACGACCGCGGCGCCCTCGCCCGCTGGCGCGACCCCGCGGTGGCGGCGTTCTTCACCACGCAGCCCGCGGCCCCGATGGCCTCCGTCGCGGTCACACCGCCGCCTCCGACGCCCCGCGGACCCGAGGCGCGGATGCTCGACCGCGTGCTCGTCGCGTGGCGCGCGACGCGGCACCCCAGGCTCGCCGTGCTGGTCGACAGCCTCGGCGCGCGCTGCGCACCGCCCTCCCCGCCGACGGCACAGGCGCCCTGGATGGCCCTCGCGCAGGCGTGTCGCCCCGAGGACCTCAGCGCGCTCACGGCGACCTGGCTCGACGCCACGATGGACGAGGCGAGCCTGCGCCTCGACGCGCTCCTGCGCTTCGACGACGACCCGCGCGTGGCGCGCGCGCTCGCGGCCTTCGTGCGCGACTTCGCCCTCGGCGCGACCTCGTCAAAGCCCCTCTGGACCGCGGTCGGCGCGAAGCTCGTGGCGCTCCGCGACCCGCACACGGCGGTCGTGGTGGGCGCGGCGTCGCAGCGGACGATCCCGGTGAAGGGGGCGACGATGAAGGCGTGGTTGGCGCGGTACCTCCCGACGCTCGCCGAGGAGCTCGATGCCGCCTGCCCGCCGACGCCCGAGCTCGACGCCGCGAACCGCGCGCTCTGCGCCGAGGCCGAGCGCCTGCTGCGCTGAGCATGGATCTCGCTCGGAGTTCGCCCCCTCCGCGCGACCGCGCGCCCTCCCCCACGCTGTGCTACCCATTGCCCAAACTGCACCTACACCCGTGGGATGTGCCGTCGGCGGTGTGTGGACGACGCGGTTCGTGCCGCCGGCTCCGCCCGTGCGGACGGCCCTACGGGCCTGCACGGGCT
>JBILLI010000883.1:0-3045 GCA_044376155.1 Polyangiales bacterium | reverse complement strand
GACGAGGTGCGCGAGTCGCTGCGCAAGCTGCTCAACCACCAGCGCAGCGCGAAGTCCGCGGCGCCCGAGCGGCTGTGGCTGCCGTGCGCGGGTCGTCCCGACGCGGCGCTGCGGCAGTTCGGGTTCACCCCGGCCCCGGCGTGGCCCACGGGCTTCTACGCATTGAGCGAGGCGCTGCCGGTGACGGTGGTGGTGCTGCCGGAGCTCGACGACACCCCCGACACCGTGGCCCTACGGCTCATGAGTCGGAGCGACTCGTTGACCCGCGCGGCGCGCACCCTGCGCGCGCGCACCGCGGAGGTTCCTCAGGGGCGACGCCTCTTCGTCGCGGTTGTAAACTGGATCCACACCTGGCGCGGCCGCGGGCTGCGCTGGCCGGAGGACGCGATGCTGGACCTCACCGAGACCGAAGCCTTTCTCGAGCGTCAGTTCGCTGCGGGCATGCAGCAGGGCATGCAGCAGGGCCTCGCTCCCCTCCTGCGCCTCTTCTCTCGTCGGCTCCAGCGCGCACTCACGGATGTCGAACGCGCCGTGATCATCGCGCGCCTCGACACCCTCGGCGCTGACCGCCTCGGAGACGTCGTCCTCGACCTCTCCGCCCCCGAGCTCTCCGCCTGGCTCGCGGATCCCGCTGCTCGGTAGCCACACGCCCCGTTCGGCCGAGACCCACGCGGCCCGCCACGACGTCACCCCCACGCGCGCCGGTCGGCCGCTGCCCGTGCGCTCATCCACGCCGTCGCTCTCACGCGGGCCGTTCGGCCGCTGCCCGTGCGCTCATCCACGCCGTCCCTCTCACGCGCGCCGTTCGGCCGCTGCCCGCGCGCTCATCCACGCCGTCCCTCTCACGCGCCCCGCCACGTCGCCCCGCATCCCGAGAACCGTCGCGTGGACCTCGCGTGGGGCGGACAGGGGCTGCGTCCGTGAAGTCGGCCTTGCGCCCAACTCCGCCACCGCCCCGGTGTGAACCCCGGGGCTACCCCGTACAAGCCCTGCCTGCGCAGGGCTCTTCGGATCATCGAGAGGTACGCACGAGGCCCACGTTTGCGGGCCTTGCACACGGTAGCCCCGGGGTTCACCCCGGGGCGCGGGGGTGGTGGTGGGCGCGAGGCCGCGAAGTCGAACGGCACGTGTCCGGGAGGGAGCCTCGCCTTCCCATGAAGGTCGGACGGAAGGAGAGCTGGGCTCAGCGACCGCCCGTGATGACGGGGGGAAGGCGCGCGCGAAGCCATTCGAGCCGCTGACCGAAGGTGGAGAACTCCACGACGGCGTTCGAGGACATGGCGTAGACGATCTTCACCGCTTGGAGCAGCCGCTCCTTCTGCAGCTACGAAACGATCGGAAGCTCGGGTGGCGGGTTGTTGCGGTCCTCGAAGATGCCGCGGGTGATGCGGTACCAGCGCCCCTGCGCGACCTCGCCCCGCGCATCGAGCGCCGCATACTGCTCGGTCGTGAGCTCGACGAAGTTGTCGTCACCGGGCTCGTAGCCGAGCTCATACAACACACGAAGCGCATCGGCGGATTCAAGCAGGTCGACGATCGAGTGCATGGCGAACGTCCTTTGTGGGCGCGCGGCGCTCCGATGGGGGGTGTGCGGCCGCGTGGCTGATGGGCACAGAAACGCCGACTGCGTCGAGCCCGTCAAGCACCGAACAGACTCGCGCCCATCCTCGGAACGCGGAGGTGTACTCCGCGTGGTGTGATGTCGTTGGCGTCACCCTCTACAGGTTTGGCCTCGCGCCGAACTCCGCCGCCCAGGAGATCTCGCAGGGTCCCATCGGTCGTCCCTGCCGGGGTCCCATTGGCCGTCCCCATGAGGGTGTCGCCGTATCCCGATGCGCAGGCAGGGCCGCGCAGACGTGCACGGCGGCGTGGTGGTTGGGGGAACGCGGCGCGAGGCGCAAGGGAGGGGGCGCGAGGGAGGGGCGCGAGGGAGGGGGCGCGAGGTGTCGGGGATCAGGGCGCGTGGCGAGGGTGAGAAGAAAGGCTTGACGGGTGCGAGGGAGGGGTGCAGGAGTTGCGCGGTGTTCGCGAATGGCGCAGTCGCGAGGGCCGGAGGCGGTGGTAGGGCCGCGCGGGCGCGTGGCGGCGCGGGCGCGCGGTGGGGCCGCGTGCTCTGTGGAGGTTGCGTAGTGCGCCGATCGCGGAAGCCGGGTTTACGCAGCGACCACCGAAGAACGGACGTTATGCGTGTACGCAGCGGCGGGCCTCCCAATGCTATGTTGGGCACCCTCAGGCGGTCGCAGAGCACCACGGTTAACTCCTTCGCGCAACCTCGTGGTGTCTCGACGATGGCGCAACCGTGGGAAGCCATATAGGCTGGCTCCCGTGAAGCGCTTGGAGCAGCGACTCGCCGGGCTTCCCGCGCGTCTTCGCGCGCCGCTCGCGGAAGACCAGATCGAACGCCTCGACACGGCTCTCGGCGCAGCGTTTCCGCCCGCGCTCCGTATCTGGCTGTCGACCGCTGGGCCCGGGAGCCATATCGACCTCGATACCTTCGGCCTGCGTCTCCGCACGGCGCCGGACTGGGCGACGAGCATGGGGGAATGGTATCGCGACGACGCCCTTATCCTCGCGGAGCGTTCATGGCTTGTCGAGGTCGCTCCAGATGCGGTCCCGGTTGCCTCCGACGGGGCGGGCAACACAATCTTCTTGCGACGGAACGGCAACGACGCCACGGTCTGGTTCCACGATCACGAGCGGCGGACGGTTGTGCAGGTAGGCGAGAGCTTCATCGCCTGGGCGCATGCTCAACTCGACGGCGACATCGCGGATCCCAGCCGCGCCCACGTGGTGCTCTGCACGTGGTACCTGCCCGAAGACCCAGGCGACGTCGACGCCATCGCCTCTGTACTGCGCGAGGCGGTGGGCGCGGACATTGCGGAGCAGCGTGAGCATCCCGGCTACCCCACGATCGCATATCGCGTAGGCGAGAGCCGAGTCAGCGCAAGTCGCAGCGCGACGGGGTTCGGCCCGGCCCAGTGCTCAATCTTCATGGCCCATAAGACCACGGATGCAGGCAACGCACTTTTCAAGAGGGTTGATGAG
>JBILLI010000194.1:0-11352 GCA_044376155.1 Polyangiales bacterium | reverse complement strand
GGTGAACCGCCTCGGGGGAAGGGTGGAGAACCTCTGGCGGGCGATGGTCCACGCGAAGGGAGGACGGGCGGTGTGATTCAAAATCCTCTGCACCCCAAGCGTTGCGAGACGATTGGACCATTCCTGAGGCAGCGGTCTTCCACCCTTCCCCCGAGGCGGGTTCACCTCGGGACACATCGCTGAAGTGGCCTTGAATTCGAGATGACGTCGCGGACTTCAGGCTCACTCCGCGAGGCGCGCGGGGCTTCCACCACGCGAATTTGCCTTGAAAATAGCGCATCTCGGAGATGTGTCCCGACGTGAACCGAGGCGGGGGAAGGGGGGGCGCGTGTCGCGAATGCACCCTTCCGCAGCGTTCGGGTGGACGGCCGCCCGTGGTCGGCGCCCCGACCAGCACCCCTCGTGATGCGCGTCGTAGCCTTGAAAAATAGGCACTTCACGCGTCGGCACGGAGGCTGCGAAGGCCCCGTTCATGAGCAAGCCGTTCCCCCGCATCTGGTCGCCCTGCCTCGCGCTCCTCGCCGCCGCCGTCGCGACGCCGGGCTGCGCCATCGACACCGAGCCCACGCAACAGCGGTCCAGCGCGATTCGCGCGAGTGATCCCTACGACCCGCCGCCCCCGAGCGACGACGAGGGCTTGACCGATTTCGACGCGGGGAGCCCTCCCGTGGAGACCGACGCGGGGAGTCCCCCCATGGAGACCGACGCGGGCGCGGCACCCACGACGGCCTGCGACGTCGCGCACCCGAGCGGCGGCTGTGACGACGCCGAGGTCAGCGCCTGCGTGGAGCAGCTCGCGCCGAACTGCGGGTACCGCTGGGAGGCGCGCTGCGCCGAGATCGCCGCCGAGCGCTGCGGGCCGCGGTACGCCACCGGGATGATCGCGTGCAACGTCTACGACCACGGGGTCCCCACCGCGGTGCCGCTGGTGGGCGTGCCGGTGGTCCTCGGCGGAGGGCGCGGGGTCACCGACGTGGGCGGCTACTTCCGCGTGCGCGTCGGCGAACTCGCAAGCACCGCCGCGGTGCGCGTGGAGTACCACGCAGACTTCGTCATCGGTGCGGGCACCGCGGCGGAGCGCGCGCACCCGATTCGGATCATCAACGACGTCGGAGCAGACCGCGCGGACGAGGTCGACGTCCGGGCCTACAGCCTCGGCCGCGGCTACTCCCTCGACACCTTGACCCTCGACAGCCTCGACTGCGAGCTGTGGGGCGCCGGTGTGCGCATCGCGCAGGACTACCACCGCCTGCGCACCGCCGACGCCGCGCCCGAGATCCGCTTTCTGCGCCGCGCCGGGTCCTACGTCGGTGTGCCCTACGTGCTCTACGACTCCATCTCCGTGCCCACGGACTTTCGCACCGACAGCGACTACCTCTCGCAGCGCTGGCGCGAGGAGACCCTCTTTCACGAGTACGGCCACATCCTTCGGGACCTCGCCGACGGCTCCGAGACCCACTGGCACCACGACAACGCCCGCTTCGTGTACGCGCAGTCGCACGCGCCCACCGAAATTCACAACGAGGGCTACGCCTTTCACGAAGGCTGGGCGAGCTACTGGGGGCGCCGCCGCGGCGCGCCGGGACGCGGGGCCTTCTCGGGCATCAACGCCGCCGACACCGACTGGTCCGAGGGCGGCATCGCCAACCGTCTGATGGAACTCTCGGCCTGCGTGCGCAACACCGGCCGTGACGGCGACCGCGTGCTCCTCGACGTGCTGCGCGCGAACCCCGAGCGCATCCACACGCTCCGGGAGTTCGAGGCGCGCTTCTTCGACGACCCCGCCAACGCCGCGTGCCCCGCCCGCGCCGACTGGGGCGTCTGCCCGCAGACCTACACCAACGTCGGCGTCACCTGCACCCGCTTCGCGACGGTGAAGCCCAGCTACGGCCGCGGCGTCGGCACCGTGCCGTCGGCGTGTCCTCCCGGCGAGGAGCGCAGCGGCGCGCTCTGCTATCCCGCCTGCCCCGAGGGCTTCTACGGCGTCGGCCCGGTGTGCTGGCAGCGATGCCCCACGGGCTACACCGACGACGGCCTCACCTGTCGCCGCAACGCGCGCATCATCGGCTCGAACAACAGCGCCTGCCCCTGGTACGACATCTGCGGGCTCACCTTCGCCCGCGGCTGCTCGTACTGCCCGCCGGGCTACCGCAACGACGGCTGCACCTGCCGCCGCGACGCGCACATCTTCGGCAAGAGCGCGCGCGGACGCGGCGTGGGCCACCCCCTCAACCACTGCGGCACGGGGCGCGAGTACGACGCCGGGCTCTGCTACAACACCTGCGGCACGGGCTTTCACGGGGTCGGGCCGGTGTGCTGGGGCGAGTGCCCCGCGGGCTACCGCGACGACGGCGGCACCTGCTGGATCTCGCCCGACACCATCTCCCGCTACGTCTGGTGATCCGCCGTGAGGCCGTGCTTCTTCAGCAGGTCACGCAAGCTGTGCCGCTGGAGCTGCGCGGCCATCGCCGCCCGCGAGAGGTTGCCCCCGGCGCGGGCCATCAGCGCCCGGAGGTACGACGCCTCAAACGCATCCACCACCGTCTGCTTCGCCTCTTTGTAGGGCCCCGCGGGCTCTCCCCCCGACGCCGCCGCCGGGGCCTCGACGCTGGGACCCCGGGCGCTCTCCAGCACCCGGTCAAAGGCCAGCGTCGCGGCGTTCACGGTGTCTCCGTCGGAGAGCATCGCGAGGCGCTCCACCACCGCCCGTAGCTCCCGCACGTTGCCCGGCCACGGACGCGCGAGGAGCGAGTCCATCACCCCCTCATCGATGTGCCGCGCCGCCACCACCCCCGGCGGCAGCGCCGCGAGGAAGCCCTGCGCGAGGAAGGGCACGTCCCCCGCGCGCTCCGAGAGCGACGGCATGCGCACCACCGCCTGCGCCACGCGGTAGTACAGGTCCTGGCGAAAGGTGTTGTCGTTCACCAGGCGACGGAGGTCGCGCCAGGTCGCCGAGAGCACCCGCACGTCCACCGGCCGCGGGCGGTTGCTCCCCACGGGCACCACCTCCCGTCGCTGCAGCACCCCGAGCAGCATCACCTGGATCTCCGCGGGCAGCTCACCCACCTCGTCGAGCAGCAGCGTGCCGCCGCTCGCGGACTCAAAGGCTCCCGCGCGGCGCTCCGTCGCGCCGGTGAACGCCCCGCGCTCATGCCCGAAGAGGGCGCTCTGCGCGAGCGTCGGCGGCAGCGCGCCGCAGTCGACCACCACGAAGGGGCCCGCGCGCCGGGGGCTCGCGTCGTGAATCGCGCGCGCCGCGAGCTCCTTGCCCGTGCCCGTCTCGCCGGTGATCACCACCGACAGCTCCGTGCGCGCGAGGCGCTCGAGGATCGCGAAGAGCTCTCGCATCACCGGGGTGATCCCCCGCAGCGCGCCGAAGGTCGGCGTGGTCGCGCGCGGCACCGCGAGGGCGCCCTCCAGCGTGACGCGCACCGTCGTCGACCCCACGGTCAGCTCCGCGCCCGAGGGGACCGTGCCGCGCAGCAGGCTCACCGCGCCCGCGCGGGTGCCGTTGCGGCTGCCGAGGTCCACCACGCCGACGCCGCGCGCGCCGGGCTGGAGCTCGACGTGAAAGAGCGACACCGTCGGGTCTTCGAGCCGCAGGTCGGCGCTCTCGCCGCGGCCGATGACCACCCGCGCGCGCTCGAAGCGCTCGGTGCGCCCCGCGCCGGGGCCCGCGAGCACCGTGAGCTCCAACGCCGCCGCGCGCGCGGGCTCAGACTCCCAACCGATCGGCCGCGTGGACTCCATCGACGGAACGCCTAGCACACCCCTCGCGGCTTGACGTCCGCCGCGGCGGCGTCGTGGGATGCGCCGCCCTCCCATGGCTGCTCCGCTCCGCGACGACGGCGCCTCGAACCCCTCCGGCGGCGCGTCGGGCGCGCGGCGACTCGCGCCCTCGTTCCACCCCGAGGGCGGCGCCGTCGGCGGAGAGGGCGCCATCGCCCGCGCCGAGCTCCGCGCCGACATCGCCCGCATGCGCGCGGTGCACGGCATCGCCCTGCCGCTCTGGCTGCTCACCGTGGGGCTCGACTGGGCGGTGACCACCTGGGTCGTGCCGCAGACCCCCCTCGCGTGGTTCCTCCCGTGGCGGGCGCTGACCTTCGCCTCCCTCGCGGTGTCGGTCTACCGCATGCGCCGCGACCCGCCCCCGACGCTCGCCGTGGTGCGCGCCATTGACCTCTTCGCGCACACCGGCGCGGCCTTCGGCATCGCGATGATGGCCCTGGGCTACAAGGGCATCGCGAGCCCCTACGCGCACGCCGTCACCTGCGTGATCTTCGCGCGCAGCGTCGCCGTGCCCCTGCACTGGCGCGAGGGCGCGCGGCTCACCGCCCCGCCGGCGCTCGCCTACCCCCTCACGCTGCTCGCCGCGTCGTGGTTCTCCCCGTCGGTGCGGGCGCAGCTCCACGACCCCGCGGCGCTCACGGAGTTCGGCCTCGGGGTGAGCCTTCAGCTCGTCGGCGCGGTCTTCGGCGTCGTCGGCGGGCACGCGCAGTGGGCGCTGCGCCGCGCGACCCTGGAGGCCCGCAGCGTCGGGCGCTACCAGCTCAAGGAGCGCATCGGCCGCGGCGCCATGGGGGAGGTCTGGCGCGCGCACCACCCCGCCCTGCGTCGGGACGTCGCCGTGAAGCTCCTCAGCGCCGCGGCGCCCCGCGACGGCGCCCTCGCGCGCTTCGAGCGCGAGCTGCGCGCGACCTCGGAGCTCGTGCACCCCAACACCGTGCGGGTCTTCGACGGCGGCGTGGCCGACGACGGGCGGCTCTACTACGCGATGGAGCTCCTGGAGGGAGAGACCCTCGCGCAGCGGGTGAAGCGCGACGGCGCCCTCCCTCCCACCGAGGCGACCTTCATCGCACTGCAGGCCGCGCGCGCCCTCGCAGAGGCGCACCGCAAGGGCATCGTGCACCGCGACGTGAAGCCCGAGAACCTCTTCCTCGCCTCCGTGGGCGAGCCCCGGGCGCTGCTGAAGGTGCTGGATTTCGGCGTCGCCAAGGTGCTCCGCGAGGGCGGCGACGAGGCCGAGCGGTCGATCACGCGCGAGGGCGCGCTGCTGGGCACGCCGATGTTCATGGCCCCGGAGCAGGGGCTCGGCGAGGAGGCCGACGCCCGCGCCGACGTCTACGCCCTCGGGTGCGTGCTGTACTTCTGCCTCTGCGGCGCGGCGCCCTTCGCCGACGGCCCGGCGGCGACGATCATCCTGTCGCACGTCGCGAAGCCCGTGCCCGACCTGCGCGCGCGCTGCCCCCACGCGCTCTCCGACGCGCTCGTCGCGACGGTCGCGCGGTGCCTCGAGAAGCGCCCCGCGCTGCGCTACGCCGACGCTGGCGCCCTCGCCGACGCGCTCGCGGCGCTCCCGGCGTAGGCGGCGCGTTCTGGTAGAGTGCGCGCGGTCTGCATGGAGGATTTCCCGCCCGGCTCGGTGATCGCGGACCGCTTCGTGGTCGAGCGTCCCCTCGGCGCCGGCGGGATGGGGGTGGTGCTCCGCGCGAAGGACCGGCGGCTCGGGCGCCCGGTGGCGATCAAGGTGCTCTCCCGGGAGCTCACCGCCGACCCTGCGTCCCGCGCGAGATTTCTCCGCGAGGCGCGGGCCAACGCGGGCTTCAGCCATCCCCACATCGTGCAGCTCTACGACGTGGGCGAGACCGCCGCGGGGGACGTCTACCTGGTGATGGAGCTCGTCATCGGGCGCTCGCTCCGGGCGCTGCGCGACGACGCGAGCTTCGGTCTCGCGGCGCGCGCGCGGGCCCTCGTGGAGGTCGCGCGGGCCCTCGGCGCGGCCCACGCCCGGGGCTTCGTGCACCGCGACGTCAAGCCCGACAACGTGATGGTGCGCGACGACGGCCGCGCCGTGGTGCTCGATTTCGGCATCGCCAAGCGCCTCGTCGACGGCGGGGCCGACGCCTCGCGCGACGACAGCCAGGTTGGCGGCGCGCTCACCCACGACGGGATGGTCCTCGGGACGCCCGCGTACCTCGCGCCGGAGCAGGTGCTCGGCGACACCGTCGACGGCCGCTCGGACCAGTTCGCCTGGGGCGTCACCGCGTACGAGCTCCTCGCCGGCGCCGTGCCCTGGCGCGCCACCCGGCCGATGATGGTCATGGCAGAGATCCTCGAGCGCACGCCCGATCCGCCCAGCGCGCGCAACCCCACGCTCCCGCCCGGCTACGACAGCGTGGTGCTCCGCGCCATGGCCCGCGCCCCCAGCGCGCGCTTCGCCACCATGGAGGCCGCCGCCGCCGCCCTCACCGCCGTCGCGCCGCCCGACCCCGCGTGGGAGGTCCCCACGCCGCGGTTCAACGAAGAGGTGTCGAGCGCCCCGACGCTCCCCGCGACGCCCTCCGTCGAACCCGCGCTCCCCGCGACGCCCTCCGTCGAACCCGCGCCCCCCGCGGCGCCCTCTCCGACCACCACAAAGTCACCGAAGCGCTTGTGGGGCAAGGGGATCGTTGCGGCCTGCGCGCTCGTGGTCGTGGCGGGCGTCACGGTCCTCTCGCGTCGCCCCGCGGCCCCGCTCGCCGCGCCGGGCGTCCGCGTGGCGTGTCCGCCCCTCGAGGCGCGCACTCCCCTGCCCGACCCCGATGGGTGGCTCGGCGCCGCGGCGTCGTCCCTCGCCTGCCGACAGCTCGCGCTCTGGATGGGCGGTGACCCCACCCGGGTCGTGCCGCCCGCGCAGTTGCTCGGGCTCCCCCCGGGGCCCAGCGCCGCGGCGGACCCCTTCGGCGAGGTCGGCGCCCGCGCGCGGGCCGTCGCCGCGGCGGGGAGAGCGACGCTGCGGCTCGACGGGTCCGTCGTGCACGACGGCGAGGGTTTCACCGTGGACCTCGCGCTGCGAGACTTCCAGGGACGCGCGGTGGCGCAGGGGCGCGCGGTGGCGCCGCGCTTCGCCGAGGCCGTCGCCCGCGCCACCGACGCGCTCGCGCGGGCGGGGGGGCTGCGCGACGGCGCCCTCACCCCCGAGGGGCGCGCGTGGACCGGCGGCGACCGCGCGTCCGAGGCCATCGCGTTCAACGCCCTCGAGCGCGCGGAGGACGTCGAGCTCCTGCGCGCGGCGTGCGAGTCCCTGCGGGCGGGCGACGGCGCCTTCGGTCGCCTCGCGCCCATCGCCCGCATCGAGTGCGCGTTCAAGCGCATGCTCCCGCCGCAGCCCCCGCTGCCGGTCTCGCGCGCCACGCCCGCCGACCTCGCCCGCACCGCCCGCTACCACGTCGTCTCGGGCGGCGGCGGCGACCCCGCGGAGTTCGCCCGCGCCCTGCAAGACGCCGCCCGCGGCGCGACCCCCTGGGTCGCCTCGGTGCTCCGCGAGGCCGAGGCGGAGATGTGGCACACGCAGCGCGACACCGCCCGTGCCGTCGCCACGGCCCGCGTGGCCGTCGAGCTCTGGCCCGGGAACACCCTCGCGTGGGGCCGTCTCGTATCGCTCAGCCTCGACGCGCAAGACGCCGCCGAGACCTTTCGCGGCGCCGCGGCGTGGATGCCCGAAGCCGCGTCGTCGTGGCGTTGGCTTGCGGAGCTCCCCGCGGGCGCGGCGGTCGACACCGCGCCCTACGCCGCGATGGCGGCCCGCGCGTACCTCCTCGCGCCCGCCTCGCCCACCATCGCCGCGGTGCACGGCCGCTGGCTCACGCAGCGCGGTGACCGCGAGGGCGCTCGCGCGGTGGCCGCGCGGATGCTCGCGATCCCGTCCCCCGCCGCGCGCTTCACGGGGGAGGTGCTCGGCGTCGGCGTCGACGCGAGCGCGGCGAACTTCAGCACGGCCCTGCGCGCCGCGGAGCGGGCGCTCGACGGCGAGGAGGCCCTCGCGCTCGGCGCGCAGTACCTCACCCTCGTCGAGACCACCCTGGAGCTCGCGGCGATCCTGGGCCGTCGCGCCGAGGTCGCGGATCACATCGTGGCGCGCTTCATCGACCCGACGCCCCACCTCGGGCGCTTCGGCGCGGGCGCGGTGATGGCCCTGGCGGTCTGCGGCTCGGCGTCACCCGCGGTCGCGCCGCGATGCCTCGCCCGCATCGACGCGCTCGTGGCCGCGCAGCACTTCTTCGCGCTGCTCCCTTCGTACGCGTCCCTGCGCGAGGGCGTGGGGCGCTACATCGCCGGCGACGCCACCGGGGCCACCGCGGCGTGGCGCCGTCTCGTGCGCGATGGTCGCCTCACGCTCACGGTGCTCCACGCGCTCATGGTCGACGCCTTCGACCGCGCCGACGAGCCCGAGCTGGCGGATCGTCTCGACGCCGAGCTCCAGCGCGAGGCGCTCCGGTGGGGAGGGGCCACCCTCGCGCACGCCCGCGCGGCGGGTCGGGCGCAGGCCCGCGGAGACGTGACTCGCGCGCGCGCCCTTGCCGCGACCGTGGTCGAGGCCTGGGCCACCGCCGAGGGCTCCCCCGCGGCGGTCCGGGCGATGCGCGCGCTGCTCCGCGGTCCCTGAGACGCGCTACGCGAGCAGGCCCGAGACCACGTCGGTCACGCGCCCGGGGCCGACGCCGTAGTCCGCCGCGCGCACGCCCATGGCCTGCAGCAGCGCGAGGACCACCTTGCTGGTGTTCTCGCCCCGCGCGCGGAGGTGGAGCCCCTGGCGCACGGCGCCGTTGCCGGTGCCCGCGACCATCAAGGGGTAATCATCGAGGGAGTGCGTGCGCCCGTACGAGCAGTCGCTCATGCACAGCACCAGGCTGTGATCGAGCAGCGTGCCGTCGCCCTCGCGCACGTTGCGCATCGCGGTGAGGAAGTACGCGAGGTCGCCGAGGATCAGTCGAATGATCGCCTGCACCTCGCGCTGCTCGCCGGGCTCGTCGTGCGTGAGCTGGTGGTGCCCCGAGGTGGCCTCGGGGTAGAGCACGTTGCTCACGGGCTGCGAGTACATGTGCGAGAAGACCCGGGTCTGGTCGCACGCCAGGGCCATCACCGTAAGGTCCGAGATCACCCGCGAGATCTCGTGCACCTGCGGTCGCCCGCCCACCGGGGGATACGCCTCCATGGGCATCGCCGGGCGCATGCACGCCGCGAGGTTCGGGGGGTTCTCCTCCAGCCGCTGGAGCTGCCGCTCGATGGTGCGCACGCCGTCGAGGTGCTGCTCCAGCCGCGCGCGGTCGGCCGCGCCGAGACGTCCCTGAAGGCGCCCGGCCTGCCCCGTGACGGCGTCGAGCACGCTGCGGCGCAGGCGCAGCCGCGGGTCGGCCATGGTCATCTCGCCGGGGGCGCGAAAGCCCTCGCCGAAGAGGCGGTTGAAGAGCGAGCGGGGGCTCGTCTCGGGCGGGTTCACCTGGCCCGCGCCCGAGTACGAGAAGCCCGAGCTCGAGGGCTGCACGCCGGTCTCCAGCGAGCGAAAGCGGGTATCGCCGCCCACCTGCTCGGCGATGACCTGGTCGAGCGACGGGCGCGAGAACTGTCCGTTCATCAGCGCGTCGCCCGTGAGCACGCCCGCCGGGCCGCTGCCGTGGGGCACGGTGTTCAGCGTGGCCACGCGGGTGCCGGTAATCACCGTGAGGTTGTCGCGCACGGGCATCAGGGGCATGAGCAGCGACGACGGGGTCCACTGCGCGCCCTCGGTGCTCGGGGGCCACTGGTCGGGCACGACGCCGTTGCCCCAGAACCAGATGCCGAAGCGCTTGGGAAACGCCGTGCCGCCCGCGTAGGCGGTGCCCGAGGCGTTCATCATCGCCTCCAGCGGGGGGAGCGCCACGGAGATCGCCGCGGCGCCGAGCATGCCCTTCAGAAGCGTGCGTCGGTTCAGGGTCTTCATCGCGTCACCTCCGGCGCCGTCGCGGTGCGAAACGCCGCGCTCGTCGCGATCTCACCGAGCAGCCACCGCAGCCGGAACCCGTTGGCCGCGAAGCCCCGCTGCAGCCGCCCGACCTCGCCATACTCCCCGGGCGTCTCGCTGCGCCCGTTGGCGAAGCGATACAGCTTGGTCACCACGCACCGCGGGAAATCGGGGTTGTCGCGCAGGGTCTGGGCGAGCCCGGCGGCGTCGTTGAAGGTCTGCGACCCGATGCTGCCGCGCGGGTCGATGCGGGCGTTGTTGTCGTCGAGGCGGAAGCGGCCGATGCCGTCGAAGTTCTCGAGGGCGAGGCCGATGGGGTCCATGAGCTGGTGGCAGCTCCGACAGGTGTCGTTGGTGTTGTGCTCGGCGATGCGCTCGCGCAGGGTCGGCAGGCGCACCGACGCCTCGGGGATCGCGGTGTTCACGTTCACCGGCGGATCGGGGATGGGCGAGCAGATCAGCGTCGTGCGGATGAACTTCCCGCGCAGGGTCGGCGACGTGCTCGTGGGGTGCGCGTTGAGCAGCAGGATCGACGCGTTGCCCAGGAGCCCGCGGCGCACCTCGTTGGTCGGGAGCTCGACCCGCACGAAGTCGTTCGCGGTGACCTCCGAGGCCCGGGCGGGGAAGCGCACGCCGTAGAGCGCGGCGAGGCGGCGATTCACGAAGGTGGTGCGGGTGGTGAGCAGGTCGCGAAAGTCCTGCTCGCCGTCGAAGGCCATGAACTCCGCGAGGCGCAGGGTCTCTTCGCGCGCGGCGGTGGCGACCTCGGCGCTGTAGGCCGGGAACACAACCGCGTCGCGGCTCACGCCGTCGAGCGCGTAGAGCATGAGCCACTCGGTCACGAAGGCCCGCAGCCCGCGGCGCGCGCGCTCGGAGCGGAGCATCCGGTCGACCTGGGCGCGCAGCCCGTCGTCGCGGTCGAGGGCGCCCTGCTCCGCCGCGGTGAGCAGCTCCTCGTCGGGCGGACCGTCCCACAGAAAGAACGCGAGGCGCGAGGCGAGATCGAAGGCCGTGAAGCGCGTGCGCGCGCCCGCGGTGGCGGTGGCGCCGACCTCGGGGCGGTAGAGCAGGTCGGTGGCCTGCAGCAGCCCGGCGACGCCGTACTCCAGGCCCCGGTGGAAGTCCCCGAGGGCCGTGGCGGCCTCACCCGACACCCGCACGAAGGGGGTGATCTCCTCCGCGGTGACCGCCCGGCGCCAGAGCCGCCGCGCGAGGGTGGTGAGCGCGGTGCGGGCGCAGGCGTCGTCCTGGGTGCCCGCGGGGGCGCATCCCAGCAGCCGCATGCGCTGCCCCTCGTTGCGCAGCGCCTGCGACGCGATGTCGAAGGCCGCGGCCTGGAACTGCTCCACCCCGCGGCGCGAGACCGCGCTCTCGGACGCGCCGATGGAGAAGAAGCCCTCGCGCGCGGTGTCGGGCTCGATGGAGGCGGGGAGCACCACCTCGTTGCCGAACACGTCGCGCAGGGTGTTGAGGTACTGCGTGCGGGTGAGCCGTCGCATCACCGCCGCCGGGGGCTCGAAGGGCACCGCGACGACGGGCACATCAGCGGCCGGGGTCGCCGCATCGGCGGGCGCCTCGGACTTGCCGCACGA
>JBILLI010000882.1:0-3051 GCA_044376155.1 Polyangiales bacterium | reverse complement strand
GCTGGTGATGGCCGCCACGATGATCTGGGCGGCCTTCGACCAGACCGGGCGCATCCGCAGCACGCTCACCGCGCGGCAGGAGACCGACCACCTCGCGCGCGTCGCGATGCAGCGCATCACCCGCGACCTGCGCGGCGCGTACCTCTCGCTGCACGTCAACCAGCAGCAGACCCTCGCGTCGATCCGCACGGCGTTCATCGCCGGGAGCCTCAACGGGAGCTCCTCGCTCAACCTCACCACGTTCACGCACCGACGGCTGCGCCGCGGCACCCACGAGGGCGACGCCTGCGAGGTGGGCTACCGGGTCGAGACCCACCGCGCCGAGGGCGGGTCCCCGGGTGAGGGCTACGACCTCCTGCGACGCGAGTCTCCCCGCCTCGACCCCGACCCCGAGCGCGGCGGCGCCGTCGACGTGCTCATCCCCGGCGTGCGCCAGTTCGAGCTGCGCTTCTGGGACGACGCGCAGGACCGCTGGATCGAGACCTGGGACACCCAGCAGGCCACCGGACAGTCGGGTCGTCTCCCCTCCCGCGTGCGCATCACCCTCACGCTCCGCGAGGGCGAGCGCGGCCCCGAGCGCGTGTACCGCAGCGCGACCACGCTCCCCATGACCCGCCCCCTCACCTTCGGGCTGCCGATCTACTGAGATGAGCGCGCACCCCGCCACCCCCGTGAAGTCTCCCCGCGCGACGCGCCGTCGCCTGCGCCACCGCCGGCGCAACGGCGGGCGCATGGAGCGCGGCGTGGCGATGATCATGGTGCTCGCGGCGATCTCTCTGCTCTACGTGATGGCCGAGCAGATCCGCGACGAGGTGCTGACCTACTCCCTCGCGGCCTCGGTGGGGCGCGACCAGCTCATCGCGGAGTACCAGGCCCGCAGCGCGGTGAACCTCGCGCGGGTGCTCCTGCACGCCGAGCCCACGCTGCGCCGGGCGATCACCCCCGTGCTCACCCCCCTCATGGCGATGATGGGCCGGGGCTTCGCCGCGCCGCCGCAGATCCCCATCTGGGAGCAGGCCGACCTCATCCTCGGGCCGTTTCGCTCGCAGGAGGGCGGCCAGATGCTCGCGGAGCTCGCGCGCCTCGGCAGCGGCGGCAAGAACCTCGGCGGGCTCACCGGGCTCTCGCCCGTGGTGATCTGCGACGAGGACGCGAAGATCAACGTGAACAGCGCGGTGCGCTCCTCGGTGCAGCAGATCCTGCTCGGGCGGCAGCTCGCGGGCCTCGGCGGCAACCCCCGGCTGGAGCCCTACTTCGCGCAGCGCGACGTCGACGGGCAGTTCACCGACCTGCAGACCTTCATCGCCAACGTGGTCGACTACGTCGACTTCGACGAGACCGCCTTCGACGCCCAGAGCCTCCTCGCGACCAACGCCCAGGCCGCCAGCACCGCGCCCGAGGACAGCTTCTACACCCAGCTCCGCCCGGCCTACCGCCGCCGCAACGCGCCCCTCGACTCGGTGCAGGAGATGCGGATGTTCCGCGGCCTCGGCGACGACGACCTCTGGAACGCCATGGTCGACCCCGACCCCAGCGACCCCCGGCGCCGCACGCTCACCGTCTGGGGGCAGGGCGCGGTGAACGTGAACACCGCGAACGCGCAAACCCTCCGCGCCATCGTGTGCGCGTACTCGCCCGACGCGCTGCCCTGCACCGACCCGTCGCAGGCGTCGAACTTCATCACCACCATCACCATGGTGCAGTCGCTCACGCTGAGCATGGGCATCCCCCTGTTCAACTCCGCGCAGAACTTCGTGGCGACCATCCAGGGCCGGCCGCCCATGGGACCCATGCTGCAAACCCTTGGGCTGCAACCGTTTGTGGTGCGCAACGCGGGGGAGCTGGAGCGGTCGATCACCACCGAGAGCAAGGTGTTCTCGGTGATGGCCGAGGCCAGCGTGGGCGCGGCGCACGTGCGCCTCCACGCCGTCATCGACATGCGCGCGCAGCCCGCGCTCCCATCGACCTTCCTCCGCGCGTCGGGGGTGACCCTGACGCAGACCCCCGGCGGCACCCCCGGCGTGGTCTCCTCGCAGGGCGGAACCATCATCTACTGGAGAGAGGAGTAGCGCTCCCCATGGCCCGCTACCTCGGCATCGAAGCGACCGACGCGAAGCTCAAGTGCGCCCTGCTGCGCACGGCGTACAAGAAGGTGGTCCTCGAAGGGGTGTACACCGTCTTTCGCAACCCCGGCCCCGAGGGCCTCGCCGCCGCGGCGCGAGAGCTCGCGGCGATGGTGACGCAGCACCTCACGGCCGCGCCGCCTGGCGTGCGCGCGGGCGAGCTCGACGGGGTCTACGCCGCGTTGCCCGGCACCGACGTCTCCCTGCGCCTGGTGTCTCTGCCGCGGGCGGTGCACAAGCGCGGCGACAAGGGCCTGCGCGCCGAGCTCGAAGACAACGTGCCCTTCGACGTCGACGAGTGCATCGTCGACGCGCAGATCCTCGCGAACAAAGACCCCGTCGAGCTCCTCGCCGCCGCCGCCCGCGAAGACCGCGTGCGCGCCTTCATCGACGCGCTCAAGGGCAGCGGGCTCGAGCCCCGCGAGGTGGGCGTCGGGCCCCTGTGCCTCGCCGAGCTCGCGGCGGAGATCCCCGAGCTCGCGCAGGCCGGCGCCGCGATGGTGGTCTACGCCACCGAGTCGCACGCCGAGGTGGTGGTCCTCGTCGACGGCGTCGCCCGCTTCGCCCGCGCGCTCAACGGGCTCACCACCCCCGCGGCCCGCACCCGCGCCGTGCGGCAGACCGTGGCGGCGTGGCTGGGCCTCGGCGGCGCCGCGCCTACGGTCGCCTTCCTCGTGGGCGACGAGGCGCAGGCCATGGCCGCGCCCTGCATGGAAGGCGCGAACCTCACGGCCGAGCGGGTGCTCCCGCTCCCCAACGGCGCCATTGAGTTCGGCCCCGGCGCGTCGCCGCAGTCGCTCTGGGAGGCACCCGTGGCCGTGGCCCTCGCCGCCCGGGGCATCTCCCGCGGCGCCCGCATGGACCTCCGCAAGGGCGCCCTCTCCATGGGCGGCAACGGGGAGGTCTTTCGCGAGCGCGCGCCGCAGAT
>JBILLI010000724.1:0-3936 GCA_044376155.1 Polyangiales bacterium | reverse complement strand
CGAAGACTTCGCCGCCGCGCGCACGGAGACGTCCCAGGCCCTTGCGCCGCAAGCGTTTGTGCGACGCTTCCGGCACGTCCCCACCGCCGCCCTGGCCGCGCGGGACTACCACACCTTCTCCGCCTCGCAGCGCGCGCAGGTGTCGTCGTTGCTGCGCGCGGGGCGCATGGTGCTCGCGGCCACGGCGACGCTGCGCGACGGGGGCGAGGCCCTGCTCACGCACGCGGGGATCACGGCGCGAGAGGTCGCGCTGCTCGGGGGGCGGGCCGAGCCCCGGGAGATGGCGGTGGCGCTGAACGACGCGCTGCGCAGGGCGGTGGCGCGCTGGCGCGAGGGCGATGCGCTGGACCTCGGCGCGCTGCACGTCGCGGGCGCCGCGGGGGCGGAGGGCGGCGGGATGCTCTACCACCGCCCGGCCTTCCCCGACGGCGCGGACCCCGACGCGTGGCGCCCGGACCGCCCGCGTCGCTTCGACCCGCGCGCGCTCCCTCGCGGGATGGCGCAGGTGTGCGGGCACACGGGCCACGCGAAGTGCCGCGCGCTGCTGGGGCCGTGGGTCGACGACGAGGCCCGCGGGGTGCGCAGCGGGGGCGCGCGCACGCTCTCGGTGCGCGGAGAGGTCGTGCGCTACGCGATGGGGCTGCGCCACAGAGAGGGCGACGACGCGACGTTGTACCTCCTCGACGGCGACATGCCGCGCTGCGACGACGACCCGCCCTTGATGGAGGTCGCGGCGGTCACGGGGATGTGACCGCGTCGCGCGGTGCTCGCGCGGCAGATCGCGGTCGAAGCGGTGCGCGACGTCGAGCTTCGCGGCGTGTGATTCCTGCAAGAGGCTGCGTGTGTCGCAACCGCTTGGGCCGCAGAGGTTTTGGCGACAGCACGGGCCGCGCGGATCGCCTTCGCGTGGGTCGCGCGGCGTGACGGCAGGGTGGGCCGCACGGGCCGTGGCCGGGAGAATTTCAGAGAGGGTCGCCGTGGAGGCTCGCGAGGAACGCGGCCGCGGGGGTTGGGGGCAGCGACGACGTGGCGGGCCGCGGGGATCTCATCCGCGGGGGACGCGGGCGGGAGGGGAGGGGCTTGAAGGGCGGGACGCGTTGGGGGGCTGATCCTCCATACCGCCGCTCCTCTCGCTCATGCGTGCGCTGGCCGAGTACGAGCGCGGCGCGCGGATCAGCCTCGGTCAGCCGCTCGACGAGCGCGCGTGTCGCCCGCGCCGTTCGTCGTCGCGAAGGGCGTCCAGAAACGCCTGGGAACAAAGGCGAACCGCGCGGTCGAAGGTGCGTTCGAGGGCGCTGCCCCGGCACGATCCGCGTTTGCGCCGCGGCCTCCGGACGTGAGACGCACGGGGAATGTCCTCCGACGCGACGTTGCGCGAAGACCTGCACCGCACCTCCCTCGCGCGATTCCTTCAGGGCGACGTTCCCCCGGAGCGCCGTGAGGACCAAGGCCTTCAGGGCGTGCTGCGGGCGTTCTTCCCCGTCACCACCGCCGACGGCGTCGCGTCGCTGGAGTTCGTCGCGTACGCGCTGCTTCCGCCGCGCCTCGACGCCGATGCGTGCCGCCGCGACGGAATGACCCTCGCCTCGGTCCTGAAGGCCACCGTGCGCCTCGTGATCTGGGAGGGCCCTGGGGACGGGCCGCGGGAGATCCGCGACATCAAGGAGCAGGAGCTGTACTTCGGGCAGGTACCGGTGCTCAGCGAGGGCGGCACCTTCGTCGTCGACGGCGTGGACCGCGCGCCCATCCTGCGGCTCTGCCGGTCCTCGGACCGCGCGCTCGGCGACGTGCCGCAGCTCCGCGCGGCCGGATCGCTCCTCGAAGAACACGCGCGCCTCGGCGTGGCCGCGATGGTCGCGAAGGCCCGGGAGCGCATGGAGCGGGCGCGGCAGCGCGACAGCGTCGAGACCCAGATGCCGCACGACCTGCTCAACGCGCGACCGCTGGCGCGGGCCTGGTACACGATGCTCAAGAAGTCGCCCTTCGTCGTGGACTTCGCCGCAGACCGGCCGCTCGCGCGGGTCTCCCTGGCCTGGCGGGTTCGCGTCGACCCCGATGCGCGCTCGGCGCTCGACGAGGGACCCTTCGCGCCGTGGCTCCATCGCGACGCCGCCGACCCCACACTCGCCGCCCTCGCCGTGGACGCGCCGCTGAACGCGCAGGGCCTCCTCGCGGAATCCGAGGGCGACCGCCGCCCCCTCGCCGCGCGCCTCGCGCCGGACGCGACGCCCGTAACGGCGGACGTCGCGCGCACGCTGCGCGCGCTCACGCTCTCGTCGCCCGACGTCCCGGCGGTGCGGGGTGCGCTGGACCGCGCCGTCGCCGCGCGGAGCGGCGCGCTGCTGCGGGCGTCCCGGGCGGGGCGGGTGCAGGTCGCCAACGACCGCCGCGTGTGGGTCGTCGAAGACGGGAGCGACGCGCCGACGGTGTACCCGCTCCAGCCGCGGGGAACGCCGCGGTGGGACACGCCGTTCACCCTGCGCCGCGTGGTCGAGGTCGGCGCGCGCGTCGAGGCCGGCGACGTGCTCGCGGAGGGCGCCGCGGCCGCGGGGGGAACGCTCGCGCTGGGGCGGTCCTGCGCCGTGGTGCGCGCGGCGGACCTCGGCGCCGGGCGGTGTCGGGTGTCGTCTCGGATGCGCGCGGCGTTTCGCGCGGCGCGGATCGAACGCATCGAGGCGGTGACGCGGGACACGCGCATGGGAAAGCAATGGCTCACGCGGGAGGTCCCGCGCGCGGACGCGCACACGCTGCGGCACCTCGACGCGTCGGGCATCGTGGCGCTCGGCGCAGAGGTCGAGCCGGGTGACGTGCTCGCGGGTGTGGTGACGCCGGAGGGCGGCGTCGAGATCGCTCCAGGCGTGTGGGAGGAGCGCGTGGGTGATGTGGCGGTGCGCGCCGCGGTGCGTGGACGCGTCGTGGGCGTCGACGTCAGCGCGCGTCGCGGCGTCGAGCGGAGCGTGCGCCACGCCGAGATCGTCGAGTCGAGGGAGCGCGACCTCGACGCCGAGGCCGCGGAGCGCGCGGCGTGCCTCGGGGCCGCGCGCGGCGAGCCCGCGGAGGTGTTGGCGGACGAGGAGTGGGAGGTCTATCGCGAAGCGCGGCTGCGACTCGGTCAGGGCGACGACCTGCCGCCGGGGGTGGTCCAGCGCGTGGTGATCGCGCTGCTCGTCGAGCGCGACCTCGCATGCGGTGACGTGCTCGCGGACCGCCGCGGCGCGTGCTGGACCGTCGAGGCCATCGTCGACGACGGGACCCTCACGGCGGACGCTGCGCTGCCCGACGCGGGCGACGGGGAGATGTACCTCCTGCGCCTCGGGCCGGAGGATTCGCCGGCATCTGCGAAGCGACCTCGGGCGCCGCGACGCGCGCCTTCGACGTCGGCCTCGCGCCGCCGAAGGGCGCCTGCATCGTAGGTCTCTTCGCGCGGGGGACGCGGGCGAGGGGGAGGGGCTTGAGGGGCGCGTCGCGTTGGACGCCGTGACCTCCCGCGGCGGAAGCGGATCGACCGTGTTGACCCCCGGGCGAACGCCCGATATTCCACCTTCACCGCGATGGACACCCTCCTCGAGCTGCTCCGCGCGCCCAGCTTCGACGCGCGGCTCGGTGGGTTCCTCGAAGCCCTGCGCGCCCAGCACGACGCGCGGGCGGTGACCCTGGTCGAGGTGTGCCTGCGCGACCGCCGCCTCGCCCCGCGGGTGCGCGCCTCGGCGCTGGGCGCCACGCCGGGGGTGGAGGTGCCGGTCGAGACCTTCGCGGCGATGGTCGAGGCGGGGTACGTCCGCGGGGTGATCGACGCCGCGCACGCCGTCGGCGCGCCTACGCGCTCGAGGTCACGCCCCGCTGGTGGACCGGCACCGACGCGGCGCTCTGCGTCACCGACGGCGCGCTGATCGACGTCGCCGTGGTCCAGGGCCTCGCCGCGGCGCTCAGCGAGGA